>JAAZIG010000115.1 GCA_012510325.1 Bacillota bacterium | reverse complement strand
TTGTTGCTCCGCCCCGCCCGGATGAGTTTTTTCATCTCATCCCGATAGTGCTGCGGGCGGATATAGCTGAACATGACGCTTCTCGGCACCACACTCCACAAGTACCTCTCCCGGACAATGGTGAACCCGTTGGCCCGGTCAAAAAGATGATCATTGACCACGTATTCGGCAAGGTTGTATCCCGCTCCGGTCACATAGTAGTTGCTGCGCCCCTGGCGGACGTTGAGTTCAAGCACCTTAAAGGTACCGTCGCGCCGGTCATGTTTCAGGTCAAAATTGAAAAATCCGATAAAGCCAATGGCTTCAAGGAATCGCTTCAGTTCGCCGGCGAGAGCCTGATCGTACTCATTGATGATTACGGCATGGTTGCCGATGCCCATCGGCGTGTGCTCTTCCAGAAGCACCTGCCCCAGCGCCATCAGCTCGACCCGGCCTTCTTTATTGGAATAGCCGGTCATCACCCGCATATAGGTATCGTCCCCGGGGATATAATCCTGAATGATCATCGTATCGCTATAGCCGGCGCCGTAGATATCGTTCAGCACGTTGAGCAGCTCTTCCCTGTCCTCAAGGATGAACACTTTCTTCTGGGTTGGAAAGGGAAACTGCCAGTACAGCACCGGGTTGGCCGGCTTGAGCACGTACGGAGCGTCGAAGGGTAGGCTGAAGTTCGCCCCCATCTTTCGCTGATAGATCAGAGTCCGCGGATAAGCGATGTCGTGCTGTCGGCAGATCCGGTAAAAGTGCTCTTTGTGGAAAAGAGCATCTACCAGCTTGCTGTCGGGATAGGGGGCAATTATATTTCCCGGATAGGTGCCCATATGGTCGCTGCAGAGCCGCACATAGGAATCCCCGCAGCCGATGAGAAGAACGCTCTTGTCCCGGTGTTCCTCTGAAAAAGCGGACACATGCCGCCTAAAGGAGGCCGGGTGATCATTTTGGGCGCAGGTGCGAAAGTCGATGATGCTGCTGTTGGCGCAGGGGCCGGAAGCATATTTGCCCCAAACGGTCGAGCGAAGCCCGTACTTTTCATGAAAAGCCCGCGCCAAGGAGTACGTATTGATATCGTTGCCGAAGAGCAGGGGGACAAAATTTGTGCTCTGCTCATATGATGGGCTATAGTTGTCATTTGTCCCGGATTTATCGTTCAACCGCTCTTCACCACTTTATCCTGTTTTTCAAACCGGTCAGGCCGGCCCCTTTTTGGCGGACTGACGGTTTGCTTTGACAATTATAGCAATGATATTCGGGGTTGGCAACAAGGGGGCAGCGCTGCTCCGCCGCTCAGGAGTGCGGCGGTCCGCTGCTCACAAACTTGCTCCGGCCGTTTAAAAAAGTGATATAATGATAAATAAATTTTCCTTCTCTTTTCTTTCTCTCGGCCTGTGGAGGAGCGAAAGGGTGCGACCATTGAGACGAAAAAGAGTTGCCGTAATTTTTGGGGGACGCTCCGCGGAGCATGTGGTCTCCCTTAAATCTGCCCGGGCCATTATGGAGGCCATCGACGGGGAGCGCTACGCCATTATCCCCGTCGGGATCAGCCGCGAGGGCACCTGGCTGGCCGGTGAGCGGATCTGGGAGCTGCTCTGGGAGCAGGGCGATCTGAGCGGGGCTTCCCGGGCGGCCCTGCTGACCGATCCCCGTCAGCCGGGCCTGCTCATCGAGGAGCCCCCTGCGTGGCGGTTTGTTGAACTGGATCTGATCTTTCCGGTGCTCCACGGCCCCTTCGGCGAGGACGGAACGGTGCAGGGGCTCTTCGAGCTTTGCGGGATCCCCTACGTCGGCTCAGGTGTGCTTTCATCGGCGGCGGCGATGGATAAGGCGGTGATGAAGATCCTGTTCCAGCAGCACGATCTTCCCGTGGGGCCGTACCTCTATTTTTACCGCCGGCAGTGGCGGAAGGGTGCCGAAAGCCTGGCGGAGCAGATCTGCGGCGAGCTCGGGCTGCCCTGTTTTGTGAAGCCGGCCAACCTCGGTTCGAGCATCGGCATATCCAGGGTCGACCGGGCCGGAGAGCTGGGCCCGGCAGTTGAGGACGCCCTGCGCTACGATGACAAGGTGATCGTCGAAAAGGCGCTGCCGGGAAAAGAGATCGAATGCGCCGTTCTGGGCGATCTCACTCCCCGGGCCTCCCGTCCCGGCGAGGTGGTTCCCTGCAATAGATTTTACGATTACCGGGCGAAATACTTAGACGACCGTTCAGAGCTGATCTACCCCGCCGTACTGGACCCGGAGCTTGAACAAAAAGTGCAGGACCTGGCCTGCCGGGCCTTTACCGCCGTTGAGGCCAGCGGGCTGGCCCGGGTGGACTTTTTTGTTCATCCTGGAAACGGCACCGTCTTCCTAAACGAGATCAACACCATGCCCGGCTTTACCAGCATCAGCATGTATCCCAAGCTGTGGGAGGTCAGCGGGATCGGCTACCGGGAGCTCGTCGGAAGGCTGTTGGAGTTGGCGGAGAGACGCTTTGTCCGCCTGTCGGAGCGGCTGACCGCTCCGCCGGAATAGTAATTATCCCAAAATAGAGAGGTGTGCCAATGAAATGAACAATAACTATCTGCTAATACCCGGACCTGCTCCGATACCGCATGCGGTGGCTCAGGCTATGTCCACGAGAATGTTCAACCACCGGGGACCTTGCTTTAAGGAGATCATCGAGGAGCTGACCAGATCCCTGAAAAAGATTTTCCAAACCGAAGGGCATCTCTTTATTCTGACATCTTCCGGCACCGGGGCGATGGAGGCTGCTGTGGTCAACTTTCTTTCGCCGGGGGAGCGGATCCTTTCTCTGATGAACGGCTCTTTTGGCGAGCGCTTTGCCGCCATCGCCTCGACCTACGGGGCCACAGTAGAGCGCCTGGAGACGCCCTGGGGACAGCCTCTCGATTATCAGGGCCTGGAAGCAAAGCTGTTGCAGGATCGGGAGCACCGCATCCGCGCTATCACCGTGGTGCACAACGAGTCCTCCACCGGGATGCTCAACGATCTCGAGCGGGTCAGCCGGATCCGCGGCGATCATCCCGCCCTTCTCATCGTCGATGCGGTCAGCTCCATGGGGGCGGTTGATCTGCCCATCGATCGCCTGAAGATCGAAGTCTGCATCACCGGCTCGCAGAAAGCGCTGCTCCTGCCTCCGGGGCTCTCCTATATCAGCGTCAGCGAGAAGGCCTGGCAGGCGGCCGCGCAATCGAAGATGCCCAAATATTACTTTGATCTGTCCAAGGCCCGGGAATATCTGGAAATAGGGCAGACCCCGTTTACCCCGGCCCTGCCGCAGTGTGTTGCCCTGCGCGAGGCCATGGGAATCTACTTTTCTGAAGGTCAAAAGAGCTGTTATGCCCGCCACCGGCGGATGGCGGCGGCGGCCCGGGCGGCGCTGCAGGCGCTCGGGCTGGAGCTGCTGGTGAAGGATGAGCGCTATGCTTCACCGACGGTAACTGCAGTGCTCAAGCCTCCTGCGGTGTCGGTGGATCAGCTTCGCGAGATGATGAGAATCCGTTTTCGCACCGAGATCGCCGGCGGTCAGGGGCAGTTGGCGGGACAGATCTTTCGCTTCGGTCATCTCGGAGCGGTGACGGAGCTCGATCTCCTTGCCGGGATTGCCTCTCTGGAGCTGGCCCTGCAGGAGCTCGGCCACCCGGTGGTGCCGGGTTCTGCCGTGGCCGCCGCGGAAGGTTTTATCCGGAAAGGCGGCGACTGACAGAGGAAGGAAGTCGGCCCGGCGGTGTGGAATTAACTATCGAGGTGAAGATTTTGGAACAGAACCGCCAGCGGTCGCTCTTCGATTATCTGCAGGGGAAGACAGAAGCGGACAGCAGCAGGGAGCTCCAGTGGCAGGATCTCGAAGAGAGCTGCCGGAGCTGCCGCCGCTGTGCTCTGAGAAACGGTTGTCTTCAGGTGGTCTTCGGCGGCGGGGATCCCGGCGCCAGGCTGATGCTGGTGGGTGAGGGGCCCGGTGCGGAGGAAGACCGTCTGGGAATTCCCTTCGTCGGTGCTGCCGGAAAGCTTCTGGAAAAGATCCTCGAGGCGGCGGGGCTCAAGCGGGACGAAATCTATATCACCAATGTGGTTAAATGCCGTCCGCCGCGGAACCGCCTTCCCGATACCGACGAGGTGGCCTCCTGCCTGCCGTACCTGCACGAACAGATTCGCCTCATCGATCCGCCCCTGATTGTCTGCCTGGGAGCGCTGGCGACGCGCACTCTCATCGGCAGCAAAAATACTCTGACCCGCCTGCGTGGGGAATGGTATGAGATAGAAGGGCGCCGCTACATGCCCACATTCCATCCGGCGGCGCTGCTGCGCGACGGCAGCAAAAAGCGGCCGGTTTGGGAAGACTTTAAAAAGATAGCCCTTTCCTTTGCGCAGCTCAACAGCGGAGGTTAGATCATCTATGTCCGGCAAGACAAAAGTACTTTTGGTTGACGATGAGAAGACGCTGGTAAAGGCGCTTAAATTCAATCTTGAAAAAGAGGGGTTCCAGGTTGAAGAGGCCTTTGACGGTGAAGAAGCGCTGGAAAAGGCGCTCCGGAACAGACCGGATATCATCATCCTCGATCTGATGCTGCCGGGTCTGGACGGCTTTGAAGTCTGCCGTGAGATTCGCAAAAAAGAAGAGATCCCCATTATCATGCTCACGGCGAAAGGGGAGGATTTTGACAAGGTTCTCGGTCTGGAGCTGGGCGCCGATGATTATATGACCAAGCCCTTTAACCCCCGGGAGTTGGTCGCCCGGATGAAGGCGATCTTGAGGCGCAGCGCCTCCAGAAGAGAAGAGATGCGCCAACAGATCCGGGTGGGAACGCTGCAGATTGATCTTCTGAAACACCGGGTTACCTTGAAAGACCGGAAGATTGATCTGACGGCAAAGGAGTTCGCCCTCCTCAGCTTCCTGGCCTCAAATGCCGGGCGGGTCTACTCGCGGGGCCAACTTCTGGAGCAGATCTGGGGCTACAACTATTATGGAGACGAACGGACTGTCGATGTGCACATCCGCCATCTGCGGGAAAAAATAGAGGAGGATCCGGGCAATCCCCAGATGATCCTGACAGTGTGGGGAAGCGGTTACAAGTTCAGGGAGGAACCTTGATGTTTAGCTTTAAAAGTATCCGTTCCCGCCTTACGGTTACTTTTTTACTGACGATACTGGCAGTGATGCTCATTGTCAGTTTTTTTCTGGCTCAAGTGCTGGAGCGATACCATATCAAATCCCTGCAGGATAACCTGATCCGCTCGGGGGCCCTCGCCGGACAGTTTGTCGAAGGTCATCTGCTGGAGGAGATCGATCCCGTCCGCCTGAGCTGGCTGGCGGAAAATTTTGGACGGCAGAGCGATGCCCGGGTTATCTTCGTCAACGAAAAGGGGGTCGTTATCGGCGATTCGGTGCGCCTGGGCGGACTTTTGGGGCAACCCCTCGATCGTGAAGAGATCGCGGCGGCCTTTGCCGGCGAAACGGGGTTCAGCATACAGTACAGCGAACTGTCCAGGCAGAAGGTCATGCAGGTGGCGCTGCCCATCGATGAAGACGGTGAGATTATCGGAGCAGTTTTTATCTCCTCTTCGCTGCAGGGGATCGAGACGATCATGGGCGGTATCCGACGTCTTTTGCTCATCACGACGCTGCTGGCGGCAGCGGTTGCCGGAGCCGGATCGGTCTTTTTGGCCCGCCGCTTTACCGGCCCCCTGGAGCTGCTTACGGAGGCGGCCGGAAGGATGGCCGAAGGAAATCTGGAGCAGCAGATCGAGGTAAAGTCGTCGGATGAGATCGGAAGGCTGGCCCACCGGTTCAACCATATGGCCGAGCAGCTGAACTATCATACAAAGAATTTGCGCAATTTCGTGGCCAATGTTGCCCATGAGCTGCGCACCCCCCTGGCCTCGCTCAGCCTCATCGTCAAATCGCTGCGGGATTATGAGATGGAGCCGGAGCAGCAGCGTGAGTTTTTGGATGATCTTGACAGCGAGACGGAGCGCCTTATCGCACTGGTACAGGATCTTCTGGATCTGACCACCCTGGAGGGCGGCGAGATCGCTTATGAGCAGTTTCCTCTCGATGGGCTCGTTCGCGATCTCATCAGGCAGGTTGCCCCCCGGTTTGAACGGCAGAATATCCGCCTGCTCAGCGATTTTCCGGCGGAGAAGCTTTTTATCAGCGGTTCCTGGCTGCAGCTGCGTCAGGTGCTGCAAAACCTTCTCGACAACGCCCTGAAATACAGTTCCTCCGGAGGCTGGGTCAAGATCACCCTCTGGAGCGAGGAGGGGGCGGCGGGGGTGAAGGTGGAGGACACCGGTTGCGGCATCCCGGAAAAAGATCTGCCGTTCATCTTCGAGCGCTTCTTCCGGATTGACCAGGCCCGTTCCCGGGAGATGGGCGGGACCGGGCTGGGGCTGGCCATTGTCAAGGAGACGGTCGAGGCGCATGGAGGAAAAGTATGGGTTGAAAGCGAAGAAAGTCAGGGGAGCACTTTTTATTTTAAGCTGCCGCTGCTCTCCGATGATGTTAACGATAGTTAACTTTAATTAACAGCGGGATAACCAATCTTTTTTTATTAGTGATACAATTAACGGCACAGTTTAAACGATAAAAGGTGTTTGATCGATGAAAAAAATTGAACCTTATCATATGCTCATCGCTCTTGCCGCTTTGCTGGTGGTGGTCGGGATTGCTCTTCATTGCACCCGCAGCCTCTCCCTGCTGCAGGGGGGCGAACCGATTGAGCCTCCCGCCGAAGGCAGAACCGGCGATCTGTTTGAACTCTGGTTCACCCCGGCTGAGCTTTTTGATATCGATACCGATCACAATGTCACCGGAATCATCTTTGGAACTGATGCCAAAAAAGTCAGTCTCCTTGATCGGGAGCGAAAACTGCGCTGGGAAAAGAGCTTCTCCTCAAACCCGTTGCAGACAAAGATCTCCGCTTGCGGCGACCACTTTGCTGTGGGGACCGAGGGAGGCGACCTCTTTTTTATGACGGTGGATTCACAGCTCTCGTGGCAGGAGGAGCTCGGGGCACCGGTCAACCTGGTGGCGCTGTCGGAGAATGCCAAATGGATCCTTGTGGGCAAAGGCGCTCCCGAGGGAACGGCTCACGAGCTGGAGCTGTTCGACCGGGAGGGAAAGAAGCAGTGGAGCGTTCCCACCGGCCCGCTGCAGAATATCTGGCTCGCTGGGGAACAGCCGGAGCAGGGGAGAATATTCTATACCCGCCTGAGGGAAGAGAAGATCGTCACCGCGGCGGCCGCCCTGACCGGGGAGGTTCTCTGGGAGATCGAGAAAGCAGCCTTGATGGCAGTTTCCCGCACCGAGAAC
>JAAZIG010000114.1 GCA_012510325.1 Bacillota bacterium | reverse complement strand
TCATCTTGAAATGGATGAGCGCCGCTGCGGCCCTGGTTTCCCTTATCGCTGTCCTGCAGTACATCGGGTTCAATTTCATCCCCCACTACATTCATGATCGGATGCACCCCTACTCTACCATCGGCAACCGTAATTTTGTGGGGACCTACACGGTTTTTATCCTGCCGGCAGCAATCTGCTTCTACCTGCGCCGCCGGGAAGCTGTCTGGCTGGGCTGTGCGGCGCTGATCTACGCCGGGCTGCTGGTCTCGCTAACCCGGGGCGCCTGGCTGGCCCTGCCCCTGCCGCTGCTGATTATATTCTGCCACTTTTTCCGCAATCCGAAAAACCGGAGGGCGCTGCTGATTCTTTTCCTCATCCTGCTCCTGACCACAGCGCTGCTCGCTCCGGCGCGCGACTGGCTGCTGATAAAAAGAGCCTTCAGCATACCGGATCAGCTTGCGCTGGCTCTGGAGTTGGAGGACAGCGCCGGTACGGATAGGCTCTATATCTGGAAAGAGACGCTCAAGGTGATCCGGGCAAACTGGGCTTTCGGTGTGGGCCCGGATCACCTGGATCTTCCCGCCCCCCCCCGGGTGATAATCGACAAAGCGCACAATATATATCTGGAGATCGCCGCAACGATGGGGCTCTTTGCGCTTTGTGCGTTCCTCTGGTTCCTCAGTTCCTTTCTCCGGATCAGGCCGGGGGAGAACGGACTGCTGTTCTTCACCATGATCCTGGCGTACCTGCTCCAGGGTGTTGCCAATATTGATGTTATCGCCGTGATGCCGCTTTTCTGGATTACCCTGGGCCTCTCCCTGACCCAGGACCGTATTTCGTGAAAGGGCGTAAACGTCTAGCGAAGCTGGGAAGGGGGCGGCGAGCGCCGCCCCCTTCGAGATCAATTATATATGGTAAGGAAAATTGAGCGGGCCCGCTGCCGCCTCTAGCCGGAGAGATTGAACTCCCGCTCCAGCTTCTGCAGCACCCGCTTTTCGATGCGGGAGACGTACGAGCGGGAGATGCCCAGGGAGGCGGCCACCTGCTTCTGGGTATAGCGCTTCTCTTCGGCCAGCCCGAAGCGCATCGTCAGGATCTTCTTCTCCCTTTTTTCCAGGTTCTCCATCATCTTGAGCAATTTTTCCTGGAGCAGTCTCATCTCCACCTCCTCGAAGATGCTCTCTTCGCCGGCGATGATCTCCATCAGGGTGATCTCGTTGCCCTCCTTATCCACCCCGATGGGCTCCTGCAGCGAGAGCTCTTGCTTTCTCCGGCCGGCGGCGCGGAGAAACATCAGGATTTCATTTTCGATGCAGCGGGCGGCATAAGTGGCCAGACGGGTCCCCCGGTTCACCTTGAAGGTGTTGACCGCCTTGATCAGGCCGATGGAGCCGATGGAGATGAGATCTTCTTTCTCCTCTCCGGTGTTCTCGAACTTTTTGATCACATGGGCCACCAGCCGCAGGTTGTGCTCGATGAGCAGCTGCCTGGCCTCGTAATCGCCGGCAGCCATCTTTTCCAGGTATTCCTTCTCCAGAGCCGGGGAGAGGGGGCGGGGAAAGGAGCGGCTCTGGATCTGCCCCACCATGATCCAGAGCTGGCGCAGGAGCTCGGCGAGCGAAAGAAAGAAGGTCATCGGGTCGATCCCTCCTCAATTATAAGAGCAGTACCTAAATTGTATGAATAATCGCCCTCCGGTGTGCCTGTCTCCCAGTTTATTATAATTTAAATAATTAAAAAAAAGGATTTTCAGAAAACGCTGCGAATTAGTTACTATTAATGAAAATAATCATTAGTTAACATCACATGCCCAAGTTTTCTAAAAAAGTTCGTAAAACGCAGGCGAGGGAGGCGATTTGCTGATATTCTTTCTGGCAGCCAGAAAAGCGAGGATCATCTGCGGCCCACAAAAATTTGTTGGGGGTGGTCAAGAGTGTCCGTGAAAACTTTTCAGCGAGGGGTTAATGTACCTCATTACAAGGAGTTCTCCGAAGGTCAACCGATCAGCACAATTGCCCTGCCGTCAGAGGTGATCATCCCTCTGCAGCAGCATATCGGGGCTCCCGGCCAGGCACTGGTCTCAGTTGGAGACAAGGTTACGGCCGGCCAAAAAATCGGAGAGAGCAGCGCTTTTGTCAGTGCTCCGATCCACGCCAGCGTGGATGGAACTGTTACCGCGGTAGAACCGCGGCCCGGTTTTACCGGAGCCAGTGTGGAAAGCGTGGTTATCGCAGTCGATCTGAAGCAAAAAGAGCCGCAGTGGACGAAGCGGGATCACACCGCTATGTCAAAAGATGAACTGAAGGCAGCAATCAAAGATGCCGGCATTGTCGGCATGGGTGGAGCCGCCTTCCCCACGCACGTCAAGTTAAGTCCGCCCAGTCCCATCGATACTATCGTGATCAATGCCTGTGAATGTGAACCCTTTTTAACCTGCGACCACCGCATGATGGTGGAGATGACTGATGCTCTCGTCGAGGGAGCCAAGTTGATCGCCAAAGTGGTCGATGCGCCCAACGTTGTGTTCGGCGTGGAAATCAACAAGCCTGATGCCATTAAGGCACTGCAGAGCAAGATCTCCGGAGAGAAAGGGCTCTCCGTGGTCAACCTGGAGGTCAAGTATCCGCAGGGCTCTGAAAAACAGCTGATCAAGGCAGTGCTCGATCGCGAAGTGCCGCCTGGAAAGCTGCCCCTTGAAGTCGGGGTGGTCGTGCAAAACGTAGCCACAGCGATCGCGGTTTACGAAGCCTGCCACCTGAACAAACCGGTTATCGAGCGCGTTCTCACTCTCAGCGGCGATGCCGCCTACAGTCCGGGCAACCTCATGGTCAAGATCGGCACCCCGATCAGCCATGTGCTCAAGGAGCGCGGCGGCGCCAGGGTAGCCGAGGCGAGCAAGGAACGCGAACTTTCATTGCCGCCGGATCTGGTCGGTAAAATCATCATGGGCGGCCCCATGACCGGATGGGCCCAGTCAAACTTGAGCGTCCCGGTAGTCAAGGGAACGAGCGGCATTCTACTTTTTAGTCCGACCATGGTCACTGAAACGGAGCACAGCGATTGTGTTCGCTGCGGCAAGTGCGTCGAGCACTGCCCCATGTTCCTCTATCCGAACTATATCGGTCAGTACGCCGAGTTGGGCAATTACGCCAAGGCTGCTGAATGGGGCGCCATTGATTGTTTCGAATGCGGGATCTGCACCTATGTCTGTCCGGCCAATCGACCGATGGTTCAGTTTGTCCGTGAAACCAAAAAAGAGATAGCCGCGGCGAAGGCAGCCAAGTAGGCGACAGCAGGACATCCCGCTTAATTTTATTGTTTGCTAAGGAGGGAAAGGTAAAAGATGCCTGGACAAGATATGCGATTGACGATCAGCACATCGCCGCACCTCCATTCACAGGATACCGTACCTATGGCGATGAAAGATGTCCTGATCGCACTTCTTCCTGTGACTGTCATTTCTATTTACATGTATAGATTTTACGCTGTCTTTCTGATTGCTGTCTGTATGCTTTCGGCAATTGTGTTTGAGCTGGTTTTTCGCAAGGTCATGAAAAAAGAGGCCACGCTGTTCGACTGCAGCGCCCTGGTCACCGGACTGTTGCTGGCTCTCTGCCTGAGGCCGGGAACTGCCTGGTGGGTCGCGGTGCTGGCAACATTTTTTGCTGTGGGTATCGCCAAGGAGTTGATGGGTGGGCTCGGCTGGAACCGGTTTAACCCGGCGCTTTTCGGGCTGGTGGCCATTACCCTGCTCGCTCCGCTCTACGTGGGGATCAACCCGTCGTTTGCTCTGGTGCGGCCCTCTTTCGGCTCTCTCGATGTGATCACGCAGGCAACTCCGTTGGCCCTGATGAAGCAGGGGGCTTTCGGACAGCTGAGCCTCTCCCAGATGCTGATCGCCTCGCCAGGCGGCGCACTCGGGGAGACTTCGGCTTTGGCCTTGATTATCGGTGGAATATACCTGCTCTACAAGAAACATATCAGCTGGCACATTCCCATTTCCATAATCGGCACAGTTCTCGTTGTCTCCGCCATCTGGACTCCCGCGGGTATCGCTGCCGGAATTCCGCTGTTCCACGTGATGGCCGGCGGGGTGCTCATCGGCGCCTTCTTCATGGCCACCGACTGGGTGACCAGCCCGATCACAACCAAAGGGCAGATTATTTTCGGCATCGCTATCGGGATTCTGGTAATGATCTTCCGGAACGGCCTTGCCTCCACTGAAGGGGTGGCCTTTTCGATCCTGATCATGAACGCTTTCGTGCCGATGATTGACCGTCTCACCAGAAGGCCTAAATTCGGTGAGATTGCATTTGGTGAAGCCGCAGTGCCGGCGAAGCCTTCGGTTTCGAAGAGCAGTTAAATACAAGGCTTACCTCTGCAATATCACAAGGAGGGTGGAATAAGCAATGCAGAAGACTATGCTCGTTGATACTTCCAAGTGCACAGCCTGCCGGGCCTGCCAGGTCGCTTGCAAGCAGTGGAATCAGCTTCCGGCAGAGCAGACTGAGTTTACCAATTCACTTGAAAACCCGGCCAACTTCTCCCCTGTCACCTGGACCAAGATCGTTTTCGGCGAAGAGAAAAACGACAACGGCAGGGTGTTTTGGCCTTTTTCCAAACAGGGCTGCATGCATTGTACCGATGCAGCCTGCATTAAAGTCTGTCCGGCAAATGCGATCTCCCGGACTGATCTGGGAACAGTCTATATTGATGAGAGCCGCTGCATCGGCTGCAACTACTGCGCGGCCAACTGTACCTACAATGTCATCGGTTTTGACCGCGTCGCCAATGTGGCTCGCAAATGCACTTTCTGTTATGACCGCATTACCAACGGCGAGATCCCGGCCTGCGTCAAGACCTGCCCCACGGGGGCGCTTCAGTACGGCGATCGCAATGAAATGGTCGCCCTGGCCAATAAAAGCCTGCAGCAACTCCGGGCGAAGGGCAACGACAAGGCCAACATCTACGGCCTTGAAGAGCTTGACGGGCTCGGCGTTCTCTATGTGCTGGAGAGCAATCCCGCAACCTACGGGTTGCCGGAGAACCCGAAGATCAGACTCTCCACTCACATCTGGGATATTATCTTCAAGCCGGTGCGGGTTCTGGTCGTCGCCGCCGCCTTCTTCGCACTGTGGATGAACCGCGGCGATTCGAAAAAACAAGACAGCGCCTGATCACGACACAAAACTTGAACAAAACAAATATGGCAGGGGCCCACAAAACACCCCCTGCCATATTTTTATGAGCCACGGGGACGTATGAGCCACGGGGACGGATCTCCCGGCTCACTTTGGGCCAGGGGTAGGCC
>JAAZIG010000113.1 GCA_012510325.1 Bacillota bacterium | reverse complement strand
TCGATTTTTGGGCGCCCTGGTGCGGCCCCTGTAAGATGATCGAACCGGTTTTGGAAGAGATGGCGGCCGCATACGAAGGGCCCCTGAAGATTTTCCGGGTCAATGTGGATGAAAATCCCGAGCTGGCGGACAGTACCAGATCATGGCCATCCCGCCGTTCAAGAAAGGCCGTCTGGTGGACCACATTTCCGGGGCGATGCCAAAAGCGATGCCGGCCGGCAAGATTAACCCACATCACCAGGCAAACAGGCGGGTAAAAGCAACCACCGTGTAGAAAGCTGAAAAGACCGGGCAGATTCTGGGCTCTGCTATTTTCTGCTGTGCCATCATTTACAGAAGATTTTGAGATAATACAAAGAACTTGTTCATAAAACATAAATGGGAGGCGTCATTATATGGAGGAGTCTCTGTTTTCTGTTCCTGTAAAAATCAGATATTATGATACCGATCTGTCGCGGGCGGCCTATTTTACGAACTACATTAAGTGGTTTGATTCCATCGCTCTTTCTGAGTTTAACGATACCCTCGGGATCGACTGGCGGACCTTTCTGGAAGAGGATATCGATGCGGTGATCGCTCACGTAGCCTTTGACTACAAGGCACAGTGCTTCTTGGGTGATGTGGTCGATATCCATCTCACCGATATCGAACTCGGCCGGAGCAGCATGACCATCTACGGCTCCCTGTACAAAGGAGAGACCCTCATCGCCGAAGGAAAATTGGTCTATGTCTTTATCGATTGTTCTAAGCGCAACACCCTGCCCATACCGGATTCGATGAGGAGCAAAATTTCCGCATACATCAAAGAGAAAAGAGGCTAAAGCTAAGCCGTTCAGCGGGCCGGGAGCAGCTGCTCCCGGCCCGCTTATTTTTTACTCCGCTCAGATTACCTTGAACCGGCGCAGCAGCAGACAAAGGTACTATTTGATCAATATGATTCCGTCAGGCAAAAGGTATGTTAAGCCTTCGTTAAGGCAATAACTGGTCTGAACATAAATAAAGTTAGGGGACAGCCATTCTCGCGAGCGTCTGTCCCCTTGATCTAAATTATTGTATTGTTAATACCGATAACCTTTGCGCATTAGCTGACCGGCAATGATCATCCGTTGCACTTCCGAAGTCCCTTCATAGATGCGCGTAATCCTTGCATCGCGGTAGAACCGCTCAATGGGCAGCTCTTTCATATAGCCCATCCCACCATGGATCTGCACTGCTCGATCTGCTATACGGCAATAAGCCTCAGAGGCGAAAAGTTTAGTCATGGCTGCGTCCATAATGATGTCATAACCCTGATCAACCCTCCACGCAGTCTGCAATGTCAGCGCCCACATCGCCTCGGTCTCCATTGCCATGTCCGCCAGCATCCATTGGATGGCCTGGTTTTCAATAATTGGCCGCCCGAACTGAACTCTTTCCTTGGCATATTGCAAACAAAGATCGATCAACCTTCTACTGCCACCAGTACAGCGGGCGCCCAGACCGGCTCGACCAGAGGCCAATATCTTCAGTGCGGTAATGAAACCTTCATTTTCTGCACCAAGCATATTTTCTTCCGGAACCTCGCAGTCTTCAAAGATAATTTCTGAAGTGTGAGATCCCCGCAATCCCATTTTCTTTTCGATCTTTCCAACTTTATAGCCGGGGAAAGTGTCTTCGACGATAAAAGCACTGATTCCGCGCGCGCCCTTGGAAGGATCTGTCACCGCAACAGTCGTAACAACGCCTGCTTCTGGACCGTTGGTAATGAAATGCTTGACGCCGTTTAGAATCCAGCGGTCACCCTTTTTCACAGCGGTGGTTTTTTGAGCAGCGGCATCCGAACCGGCATCGGGTTCAGTCAAAGCAAAAGCACCAATTTTTTTGCCTTCTGCCATCTGCGGTAAATATTTTTCCTTGAGCCTGTCTGAACCAACCATAACCAGACCAGAGGTGCCAATTCCGGTATGCGCACCGATCAAACCAGAAAATCCGGTATGCGTTCGGCCAAGTTCTTTATAAATGATGCACTTACCAAGCATATCCAAACCAAGACCGCCGTACTCCTCGGGGATACTGATTCCAAACAATCCCAATTCACGGGCACCCTCTATCAACACATCCGGGATGCAGTCTTCATCTTCAATAATGGTTTCCCTGGGAAATGCTTCTTTCTCAACAAATTCACGCACTGAAAGTGAAATGGCCTCTATCTCTTCAGAAAGTCTAAAATCCATTTTTGGAGCCTCCCCTTATTTTGCAAGCGCGTATTATTTATTAGTGTTTTCCGCAAAATTGTTACGGTCAGATGCTGTCCCTCATACCCTGGCACTGACTCCGGGATATCAAGAATAGGTCCTCAGACTTGACCGAGGATAACCCTGTCAGCAACTATCAATTTACATGTTTGCAAGCAAGTTTAACAATCCGAATTAATCTAACAACTTTTGATTAAGGTCGCCAGGCCCTGCCCCCCACCAATGCAGGCTGTTGCGAGGCCGTACTCTCCACCTTCCAGCTCCAGGATACGCGCTAGCGTCCCCACGAGACGAGCGCCGGTCATTCCCAGAGCGTGCCCCAAAGCGATAGCGCCTCCCTTAATATTGACTCTATCCGGATCCAACTGCATCTGGGCCATGTTCCAAAGCGTAACTACGGCAAAAGCTTCATTGATCTCCCAATAATCGATATCACTTGCAGTGAGTCCGGCTCTGGCGAGAGCCATTTGGCTCGCCGGAAGCGGTCCTTTACCCATCAGAACAGGATCAACGCCACCCCAGCCTAAAGAAACTATCTCCGCCAGGGGTTTTAGACCATACTCTTTAGCCTTCTCTTCTGACATCAGCATGATCATGCTAGCCGCAGAATTAAGGGGCGAAGAATTACCAGCGGTGACGATACCATCTTTGTTGAATGCAGGCTTGAGCGAGGCAATCTGTTCATAGGTAGTATCCGGCCGGATGCTTAAGTCATGACTGATCGTCCGGGTAACACCTTCAGCATCCGTTACCTCCAGATCCATAATTTCTCCTTTGAAAAATTCTTCCTTGAGTGCCTTAGTTGCAAGTTTGTGGCTTCTTTCCGCCCAGCGGTCCATCTCCTCCCTGGTGATTCCTGCTTCTGAAGCCAACAATTCAGCCGTATCCCCCATCGATGGCATGAGGTATCTGTCTCCCTGGGCGTCGTACATGTCAGAAATAGTTTTATTGATTTTTGCAGGGTCAAACCTGTTCTTGTGTAACAGGTTTGGATTCGGTTTGGTCCCGCTACGCATGGGGACATGCGTCATATGCTCCATGCCTCCGGCCATGACTACATCGCTGTAGCCCATGGCTATTTCCATCGCGCCCATTTGTATAGCAGACATCGACGAACCGCATTGTACATCGACAGCCACAGCAGGTGTACTATAGGGCAAATCGGCCAACAAACTGACCACCCGACCACCATAAAGCCACTGCTCACCCTGCTGATTAGCGCAACCGATAATGCAGCGATTTACAGCTTCCGGTGGAACTCCTTTTTGTTTAAGAATTTCCCTAATAAGACTGGCAGCACACTCATCCATACGCAGGGAATTAAAAGCATCCGCTTCTGGTTTATTAGGCCGAGCACGAGAGATCGGTGTTCGTAAATAACCTGCGATGGTAACCTTTTTCACAAAATCACTCCTCGTATTTTATTATGAGCCATGGCTATGGAACCTCTTCTAAGGCTCTTTTACAATTTCATCACCAACCTTTTCTGCTATTATATGGTAGTCTGTTTAAGCTTAATCTAAATGTACCTACCAGTTTTGAGGATATAATACGATGGCAAACGGCATAGAACGTAACCACATTAACTTACCAATGCAATTTGTATGCCAAAACGAACTAATTGCATTGCCAGTTTCCCCAT
>JAAZIG010000112.1 GCA_012510325.1 Bacillota bacterium | reverse complement strand
GCGGTGCTTCGTCGGCTGCCACAGGGGGAAAGCTGTCTGCCGCTGCATTCATCTTCCCGCTAATCCCTTCGCTCATCTTCCGTCCAATCCCCTTATCATAATTTTCTCAGCCGCGGGTTAAAGATGCGGTCCAGAGTGTAGCCCACCAGAGAGAAGCTAAATCCGATCAGGATGAGCAGAACCGCCGGCTGAAGCATCCAGTAATAGTCGCCCATGTAAAGGGCATCGTTTGCCTGGGCGTCGAAGATGACCTTGCCCCAGGTGGGCAGTTTCGGATCGCCCAGCCCGAGAATGGCCAGCGTCGCCTCCAGGAAGACAAATGTCGGGATCACCAGAACAAACTGTGGCAGAAGCACCGGCGCCAGCCGGGGCAACAGGTACTTGAAGATGATCCTGAAGTTGCCCGCACCGTAAGCGCGGGCCGCCTCGATATAGGGCGCCTCTTTGGCCTGGAGAAACATGGCCCGGTAAACCTTCATGTTGGAGCTGAAGATGCTCATCAAAATGACCACCCCCAGCATCACCCACAGACTCCGGGAATAAAAATGGCCCACCATGATCAGAACCGCCAGTAAGGGCAAAATCATGGTAACCTCGGTGATCCGGTGAAACAGAGCGTCCAACTTGCCGCCGTACCAGGTGCCGATCCCGCTCAATACAAAAGTGCTCAGCTGGGCGCCGACGGCAGCCAGGACCCCGAAGAGAAGCCCGATGGGCGCCCCCCAGCGCAGGGCGATGGTCAGATCGCGCCGCAGATGGTCGGTGCCGGCCGCTCCATGGATCTGCCCGTAAACCACCAGCTTGGCCCGGTTAACTTCGTCTTCCGCCGGCATCAGGGCCTCCATCACCAGCTCGTAAGATCCCTGGAGGGGCTTCCGCGAACGCGGGTCCGGATCGGTCGCTAGAAACAGCCCCACATGCGGCGCCTTTCCCTGAAGAGATGCACGCAGTTTGGCATCTTGGGAGATGCGGTAAGAATGAATCGCCCGGAACGGCATCTCTTCCGCCAAAGTGATCGTTTCACCATTGGGCCTGCGAAGATATACTGAAACATCCGCCGGAGAGCCGGCTTCGGTAAAGAGGCTCAGCTCCTTGGGCAGGCGGTCGTAGGAGTATTCAAAGGGCAGGACCACCCTCACCTTTTTCATCCCTTCCTCGCCAGCGGCTGTCGTCAACTCCCCGGCATCTTCGAGGGTGACGATAATGGTCCGGGAGAGCTTGTCCCGGGTAAACCAATCGAACCAGACCGGCGCCGCCCGCCTGGGGTTGTCATCCCAGACCCCGGCCCGGGTTTGCCAGAGTTTGATCGCCTCATTATACGGAAGCGCAATCACCGTATGGATGGAAAATATAATGAAAAATAGCAGTATGGCCAGGCCGATTAGTGCCGACGGGTGGCGGCGCAGCTCTTTCAGGCTGTCCCTCATTGCACTCCCCCCTCCGCCCCCAGCCGCACCCGGGGATCAAGAGCGGCATAAATGAAATCGAGCAGCAACACCGAGGCCGCCAAAAGGTAGCCCAAAATGACGACGGTGCCGATGATAACCGGCGTATCGCTCAGCTGAACCGCCTGATAAAAAAGGCGGCCGATCCCGGGCCAGCAAAAAACCGTCTCCAGAACCACCGCCCCCATCCACATGAAGATGACCATGAGCATAAAAGAGGTGATGATGGGCGGCAGGGTGGGCCGCAGAATGTAGCGCCTCTCCAGAGCCCGGGAGGAAAGCCCCTTGGCCCTAGCCAGCTCGATATAATCCTCGCTGGAGTAGATCAAAAAGAAAGTTCGCCAGCTGTAGATGCTGGCAAATATGGAGCTGATCACCATCGCGGTGACCGGCAGCACCATATGTCGCAACAGGCTTAAAAAATAGCCCCACTTTGTCGGCGGAGGCGGCGCCGCCACCATTCCGCCCCAGGGCAGCACCTTCAGCACCGCCGCAAAGATCATGATCAAAAAGAGGCCGTACAGCCAAGCCGGCGCCGCTGAAGTGGGCGCCAGGGCAATGACCGCCCGGTCCAGGAAGCTGCCGTAGCGCCGGGACAGGTAAAGGGCCACAAAAAGTGCCAGGAAAAATATAATCAGCTCCGCTGTCCCCAACAAAATCAGCGTCGGCGGGAGCCGCTCCAGCAAAACACGGCGCACATCCCGGGAGCCGGAATCGCTGGTGAGCTGCTCGGAGCGTCCCAGGTTCAGGGTAACAGCATCCCAGAGATAGCTGAAGCTGCGCACAATAAAGGGCCGATCCAAGCCCTGGCTCTTAAACTCATGCTCAGCCCTCTTCTGCACCAGTTCCTGCAGCTCGCTTGTCGACAGAGCCTGGCTGGCCGGGTTGGCGTACACCGCTATGGCAACGTTGTACTCGATGTTGTTCCGCCGGTTCTGGTCCATATGGCCGCCCCAGTTGGCAATCAAAACGGTAAGGTAAACCGCAATAACCACAGTGACAATGAGGGAGAGCGCCCGCAGCAACATATGTTTCCCCAACTTGCCGAACATCTCTTTCATCGATGAACTCTCCTCATTTTCAGAGCTTCCCGCCGACAGCGCACCGCTGTCATAAAGAGGGGCCGGAGGTCCAGCCGCCAGCCCCTCTTCTTCAGATCATGCTGTCCTTGAACTTAAGTCCTTCCCGTTCCCGCTATTCCATCAGCGGCTCGAGGAAGAAGAACCACTTGTCCGCCGGATCGGGGTATTCGCCAAATCCTTCCAGAACGGCGATCTTCTCAACAGGGTGAATCTCCTTGATCACATAAGGTCCTGCACCCACCCAGAAGTGACCCCGCTCCTCGTAGAAGGCTTTGATGTTCGCCCAGCGCTCGGTAGCCTCCTCGGCACTGATATATTCACCCAGCGTCGCTGCGTAGGGAATATAGTTGTCCTCCGCCGCTTGGTCCATATGCTTCTTCAGTATCTCCAGGCTCGGCCCCTTGGTATAATCCATCTGGTCCACTTTCAGCTCCACGGATTTATCCTTGGAGAAAGCCAGATCCTTGGCCTCCTCAGCCAAAGTGCCCACAGCAACCATATGCCAGAAGCCCGACCAGTCGTAGGTGCCGTAGACGGGCCACCAGGTGCTCACGTTGTACTCTGCATCGAGATACCAGACATCGGAGTAGGTTTCGATGACCAAAGGCTTTTCGGAAACGAGCTTGATTCCCTTCAGCATCTCCAGATCAGCTGTCAGCAGGGCGGCATACGATTCATCGTAAATCGCGCTGCCCTCTTTACCCCGATCGAAGTAAACAGCCATGGCCATGATGAAATCACCTACGGAGAGCTTGCTGCCATCGTGAAGCGGATGCTCAAAGATATCATCGGGATAGTAGACCACCGATTTCCGCAAGGCAGTAACCCCTTCGGGGAATTTCTCATCCACCGTGATGAACTTCTGGGCTTTCGCATCCCAGTCGGCCCAAGCATCGCCGGGTACGGCGATCTCATCGGCAAATTCGAGGGTGACCCAGTCCAGAGTCTGATCAACAGGCAGCCCCGTCTTCATGGTCACTTCCGCTTTCTCCGCCCGCTTGGCCCAGTAGTTCCCGTCGCGCGGGTCGGGCAGGTAACCGAAATCGCCCAGAGCGCGGCGGTTAATCAGGTTGTCGTAAACATAAGCGGACCCCTCAACGGGGTTCCACGGATCCACCATCATGTTGGGAACAGCGAACTTCAGGGTTCCGCCATACTGCGGCACATCATTTTTGTGCCGGAAGGTGGTGAAAACCCAAGCCGGATCGCCGATACCCCCGCCGAGGTCGACCGCTGTTTTTACATCAGCCCGGTAGGGATAGACCCCGGCCTGATCGCAGACCCAGATCTGGTTGGAGAACTTCATCGCTTCCCAGAGCCCTGTCTTGAACAGCGCCTCGCGCTCAGCCATGGTGGTGAAATCTTTCTGCCGCAGTTTGCTGGACACTTCATTGAGCTCGGTGAAGTCTGTTTCCAGCGGCTCCTTCAGGATCTGGAACACCGGAAAAGGCATCACCCGGTGAGTGTAAAACTGATCAAATGTGTGCGCCTCGCAGCGCTGAATCACCGGCGACGACCAGCCCCCGGTATAGAAACTCCACTGGCCATCTCTGGGGTGAGTCCCCGTCCAGATGGGGTTGGCCTCGCTGCCGGCCCGAACCTGATAATCGATCTTGAAGCCCAGATCTTCTACCAGACCGGCAAAGTAATTCCCCGCTTCGGGATAAGGCGGCAGATCCGCACGGATCAGGGCGATAAGCTCAACCTGCTCCCCTTTGTAGATCCATTTTCCATCCTCGAAGGTGGCGCCAAGCTCTTCCATCTCCTCGGCCACCATCTCTGCTGCCTTGTCCGGATCGCAGGCGTAGTGATCCTCGATCTCTTTGACCATTTCAGGATAGCGGATGGCATTATCGGGAAATTTGGTCGCCAGGAAAGTCCACTTCGGAGAACCCAGGCCACCGAGATATTGCTCCACCACGTAGTGCCGATCGATGAGATAGTTCATCGCTTCGCGGACCCTGGCGGAATAAAATGGATTCAGCGTTCCGTCATCGAATTCCGGTCCCCAAGTGTTGAAGCGGATATCGCTGTAGGAACCGTAGCAGTAACCGTAGTTTAGGTTCTCATCTGAATCAATTTTATCAAAAAGATCCGGATCGGTGATATCGAAAGCATAGACATCGATGTCGCCGCTCTGCAGCTGAAGCACCGCTTCCGCCGGGCTCTCCACAAGCGAGAAGACCACCTCACCCAGCAATGACCCTTCCGGCACCTTAGGGGCACATCCGGGAACCAGCAGCGCCGCGACCAGCAGAAGCAGGCCCAGCAACATCACGAAACCCTTCCTAGACATCAACTAATCCCCCCTATTTTTTCTATGTTATTTCTTCCTCAGGAAAACAAAACAACGCCGCGATCACCTCCCGCCCGGATCAACTGTGATCGGCAGATGCATTTATTAGTTAATATATTCGATTAAAATTCGTGAATTCCTGCATATAAGGAAGCTAGTGGGCAAACTGGTTATTAACACTGATTTG
>JAAZIG010000111.1 GCA_012510325.1 Bacillota bacterium | reverse complement strand
GCATCGGTGACCGGGAAATAGAGGGTCTGACAGAGGACCCCGCCGAGTGTCACCGGCTCTCCGGCAAGGGCACCGGAGAAGGAGTCGCCGCTGCGCCGCAGCAGTTCCAGCGGAGTCGTCAAGAAACCGGATAAACCGTGCAGCCCCAGACTGTCCGCCTTGACCCATTCGTCGTCCTGCTCATGTCTCAGGCGCAGCCGGCCCTCCTGGAAGGAAACCTCCAGATCGTAGGCGGGAAGGACCCCTTTCAGCTGATCGCCCCGCTCCACGCTGCCCCGAAAGGAAAGCTCGTAGCGAGGCGCTTTTTCCTCTATCGTCAGCGGATAGTCCTGCTGCTGCTCCAGCTGAAGCAGCGCGTTCTCAAGCGCCTTTGCCGCGCGGGGCCGGGCGCTGTTTTGCCCGACTAAGAACAAGAAGCAGAGGGCCAGAGCCAGCAGGAACAGGCCCCCGGCCAGCAGCTGGGCCTGTTGTTTTGCCCGGGCTGTCCGATCCATCTTCAGGATGCCTCCTTCCTTGAAAAACCATTTATCTATATGCCGGAAGGAGCTTCCTTATGACTATTTCTTTTGTGCGTAGATCTCAGCGCTGCCCTTTGATCGACGCCACCGGAAGGAGCCGGGCCAGCCTCCTGGTGAAGCCGATTTGGGTAAAGGTATCGATGACCGCCTCGATATCTTTGTACGCCTGCGGGGCCTCATCGAGATAGGCGCGGTAGTCGCGGTCGGCCACCAGCACCTCGCCGAGAGCGCGGCGGAGCTCTTCAACAGCGATTTCCTTCCGGGCCGCTCTTCGCGAGAGCACCCTTCCGGCGCCGTGGTTGACGGAATAGTACGTCTCCTCGACCGGCGGCTGCGCCGCAATGACGTAAGAGGCCGTGCCCATGCTCCCCGGAATGATCACCGGATGCCCAAGATCGCGGTAACGCGGCGGGTTTTTCGGATGTCCCGCCGGCAGCGTCCTGGTCGCCCCTTTGCGGTGAATGAGGAGCTCTTTCCCTCCCACCCGCTCAAATTTGGCTATGTTGTGGGCCACATCATAGACCAGCCCCAGATCGTAGTCGCCGTCAGCACCGCCGAGCACCCCGGCGAAAGCCTGACGGACATCGTGGGTGATCCACTGACGGTTGCAGAAAGCAAAATTGACTGCGCAGGCCATCGCCGCCAGGTAGCGCCGGCCCTCCGAGGATTTGATCGGCACAGCAGCCAGCCCCTTGCTGGGGAGCTCCAGCTTCATCCGGGCCCCCGCCTGGAGCATCAGCTCCGTATAGTCGTTGCAGATCTGGTGCCCGAAGCCGCGGCTGCCGGTATGGATCATCACCGTCAATTGACCTTCGGCCAATCCCAAATACTCTTCTGCCGCCGGCTCAAAGACCTGGTCGACCCGGCCCAGTTCGATAAAGTGGTTGCCCCCGCCGATGGTGGAGAGCTGAGCGCCGCGCTTCACCGCCCTCTCGCTGACCGCCCCCGGATCGGCCCCGTCGAGCACCCCGCCCTCTTCGATAAATTCGAGATCTGCGGACCGGCCGAAGCCCTCCGCGATCAAGAAGGGGGCTCCCTCAACGAGGTAGCGGTAAAAGTTCTTTTTCACCAGTGCGGCCTGGCGGCTGCTCTTGCCCACCCCTGTGGGGACCCGCTTGACAATGGCGTTGATCAGCTCGCGCAGGGTGGGTTTATCCAAAGAATCAGCCGCGATATTGGTGCGCAAAAGTCGCACTCCGCAATTGATATCCATACCCACCGCACCGGCGGAGACCACTCCGCTGTCCGCATCGACGGCCATCACCCCGCCGATGGGCAGCCCAAAACCGGTATGGATATCGGGCATGCCCACCACCGGATCCTGCACTCCCGGGAGGGCGGCGGCATCACACAGCTGCTCGATGGCTTCGTCTTCGTTAAAAGAGCGTTTCAGCGCATCGTTCAGGTAGATCACTGCATCGGCGCGCATCGCCCCGCGGCGGCGCATCCGGTAGCGGTTGACACCGTCCCGCTCCAGCATAGACATTAAATCACTCCTCTGTCTGAGTTGTCTGGAAACGTCTAAATTTTATCTTTCAGCCGGCGGCAGTGACAGCCGGGACCGGAAAAAGCTGTCCGAACCGCCGCATAGGATTCGCTAATCGTTGGGGGGTGTGCTCCCGGCTAATCCGTTTCGATTCGGGAGAGCATCTTCTGGAGATCCGGGATCATGGCATCGTTGGTCAGATTAAACTGCAGCGGGGTGATCGAAATATAGCCCTCTTTGATTGCCCGCACGTCGCTGTCCGCCTCATCCTCGCCCTCAACCAGCTCGCCGGCAAGCCAGTAGTAGACCAGCCCCCGCGGATCGGTGCGCCGGTCAAAGCTGTTGCGGTAGCGGCGCGTGCCGAGGCGGGTAATCCGCGCGCCCTTGAGCGCCGTGCAGCCGGGAGGAACATTTATATTGAGCAGCGTGCCTTCAGGAAGCCCCGCTTCAAATAGAGGCGGAATCAGCTGGCAAACAAATTCGGCGGCGCGGACGAAATCCTCGCTTTGCCCCCCGCCGGTCAGGGAGACCGCCACCGCCGGAAGGCCCAGGATGACCCCCTCCACGGCGGCGGAGACTGTGCCTGAATAGAGCACATCGGTACCCAAATTGCTGCCGCGGTTGATCCCCGAGATGACCAGGTCGTGCCTCTCTTCCAGAAGCGCCTCCACCGCCAGCTTGACGCAATCTGAAGGGGTTCCGTTGACCGACCACCCGGTGAGCTTCGGATTGTGCAGAAAATTAACCTGCTCCACCCGGAGGGGCCGATGCATGGTGATGGCATGGCCGACAGCGCTGCGCTCATGATCGGGTGCAGCGATCTGCAAGCTAAAGCGGCCGCTTTCAAAAAGGACCTTGCTCAGCAGCTGAATGCCATCGGCATAGATACCGTCGTCGTTGGTAACAAGAAGTTTTATCGGCATATTTTAAGTTCGATAATTGCTTTTCCCCGTTATTCTCTCCGCCCGGCGGAGACATTCGGAAATAATTTTTTCTTCATCGAGCTTCGTCAGGCGGCCCTCTTCAACCACCGGCTCACCGTCAACCAAAACATAGAGTATGTCGGCGGCTGCAGCAGCGTAGACCACATACGCCGCCGGCTCGAAAAGTGGTGCCGCCTGCGGCTCTTTCAGGCTGAAAGCGATGAGGTCGGCTTTGAAGCCCTCCTTCAATTGACCGATCTCGGGCAGCCCCAACACTGCGGCCCCGTCAACTGTAGCCAGCTCCAGCGCTTTCTTCGCCGGGAGCAGCGTCGGCTCGCAGTCGTTACCCTTTGCCAGCAGCGC
Organism: Bacillota bacterium; assembly: GCA_012510325.1. GTDB lineage: Bacteria > Bacillota > Dethiobacteria > DTU022 > DTU022 > JAAZPQ01. The sequence goes on along the minus strand of JAAZIG010000111.1, from coordinate 2,333 downwards.
CGCCAGGCGCATCTCCTCGAGCAGATCCAGGTTGTTGTTGCTTGCCGCACCGTCTGTGCCCAGCCCCACGGTCACCCCGGCTTCAAGCAGATGGGCCAGAGGGGCGATCCCGCTGCCGAGCTTCAAATTGCTGCCCGGGTTGTGCGCCACCCCCACCTTGTTGGAGCCGAGGATGACAATATCACTGGCGCTGATATGAACACAGTGAGCGGCGATGACCCGGTGCTCAAAGAGGCCCAACCGGTAGAGATGTTCCACCGGAGTGGAGCCGTAATCATGCCAGCACGTCTCCACTTCCTGGGCGGTCTCGGCGACATGGATCTGCAGCGCACTTTCCGTCTTCGCCGCCTCTTCCATGACCCGCCGCAGATATTCGGGCCGGCAGGTATACAAGGAGTGCGGACCATAGGTCACGGTGATGCGCCCGTCGCCGCCCCCGTGCCACTCACTCTGCAGGGCGGAAGCCTCCTGCAGCGCTTCGTTGCTGCCGTCGTTGAGGCCGACGAGACCCCGGGAGAGCACCGCACGAATCTTTCCCTCAACACAGGCCTCGGCAGCGCGATCCATAAAGAAATACATATCGGCAAAAGTGGTCGTGCCGCCTTTAAGCATTTCGCAAATGGCCAGCAGCGTCCCCCAGTAGATATCGTCCCCGGTCAGCTTTTCCTCGGCCGGCCAGATCTTCTCCTCAAGCCACTTTTGCAGGGGCAGATCATCGGCATAGCCCCGGAGCAGGGTCATCGCCGCGTGGCCATGCGTATTGATCATCCCGGGCATAAGCAGCAGATCGGCTCCATCGATGACCCGATCAGTTTTCCGGCGCTCGATCTTCCCCGCCTCTTCGCTTATTTCAACGATGCGCTCATCTTCCACCAGCAGATCACCGTTAAAACAGTCCGGCCGCTCCGGATCCAGACCCATGATCCAGGCTCCGGCAAAGAGAATCCGTCCCATCTTACTCTTCCCCCTTTGCCAAAAGATTCTCCAAAGCGGCCCGGCAGGGCCGGTGAAGCAGGCCTCGTTCCGTCACGATGGCGCTGATCAACTCCGCCGGGGTCACATCAAACGCGGGATTAAAAGCCGCTATTCCCGCAGGAGCGATCCTATCTCCGTTCAGCGTAGTGATCTCCTCCGGATCGCGCTCTTCGATAGCGATCTCCCGGCCGCTTTCCAGGGAAAGATCGATCGTGGAACAGGGTGCGGCGACATAGAAAGGGACCCGGTGCCGCTTCGCCAGCACCGCCAGCGGATAAGTGCCAATTTTGTTTGCCGTATCCCCGTTGGCCGCAATTCGATCGGCACCGACAATAACCACCGTGATCCGGTCGTCGGAGAAGAGATAACCGGCACAGCTGTCGGTTACGAGCACCGCCGGAATCTTCTCCCGAAGAAGCTCCAGAGCGGTGAGCCGCGCTCCCTGCAGCAGCGGCCTGGTCTCGTCCACATAGACCTGCAGCCGCTTGCCTGCGGCAGCCGCAGCCCGGATCACCCCGAGAGCGGTGCCGTATCCCGCCGTCGCCAGAGCGCCGGCGTTGCAGTGAGTCAGGATCGAGGCACCGTCAGGGATCAGCGACGCCCCGTGAGCGCCGATCCGGCGGTTGGTGGCAAGATCCTCCTCCAGAATTGTCCGGGCCTCCCGGAGCAGGATCGCGGTGAGCTCTTCACCGGTATCTCCGCCAAAACGCTCCAGAAGACTTTCCATCCGGCGCAGAGCCCAGTCCAGATTTACTGCAGTGGGCCTGCTGCTGCGCAGCGCAGCGGCGGCCCGCTCAATAGCGGCCGCCCCGGAACCGTCCCCGGCCGCCTCCCGGGCAGCCAGAACCATCGCAAAAGCGGCGCTGACACCGATAGCCGGTGCTCCGCGCACCACCATATTCTTGATCGCCGCAGCGACATCGGCGGCGCTGCGGCACCGCCGGTAGCTGATCTTGCCGGGCAGAAGACGCTGATCCAGCAAAAAAAGCGAGTCTTGCTCCCAGTAGAGAGTTCTCAGGGGCTCAGCTCCGCTCATCAGTTCCCTCCCCCAGATCCAGCGGCACGGCGCCTTCCGAACAGCGGCATGCTCTTTCAGCTCCGATCTCCACCGCCGTTTCGACAAGCAGCCGGTCCAGCAAACCCTTCTTCCGGGCCATCTCCGCAAGCACCTCCTGATGGCTTAAAGGAGCCGAAGAGAGCCCCGCTGCAAAATTTGACACCAGGGCAATGGTGGCGTAACAGAGGCCCGCCTCCCTTGCCAGGACCACCTCGGGCACATTGGTCATCCCCACAAGGTCGGCCCCCCATTGGGCAAACATCCTGATCTCCGCCGGGGTTTCAAAACGGGGTCCTTCCGT
>JAAZIG010000110.1 GCA_012510325.1 Bacillota bacterium | reverse complement strand
TGCCCGATATGATGACCTTTGACCAAACAGTCCGGCTTCATCAGCGAATTAACCAGAGACATGTTGCGATCGCGCCAGATATCGTGCTGAATATTGTTGGCCCGCACCCCCACTTCCAGAACCTTCTCGTAATAAGCCTGGTACTGCTTCCAGAACTCCTCGTAGCTGTTCAGCTCTTTGTCATGCGGCGGCAAAACCTGAATGCCGGTGCGGGGATCCTTGCCATTGAAGAGAACCACATTGACCAGATTGGGGTTGTTCACGAAATGAATCCCCACAGAGGTGACCTGGCTGGAGCCCGCCGGAATGTAGTGAACCTTTCCGTCAAAGTGCAGGGGCATCCAGGAGCAGGTCGTTGTCTCCAGGCAGCCGCCGATGGCGATGCCCCGGGACTCCTCGACAGTCATCCCCTCATCGGAGAATTGATTGAGCAAAAACTCCATGCCGCCGCGGTTGTTCATCCAGGCGGGATAACCGGTGCCGATCTTGGTACATTCAACGCATTTGAGCACAAACTCCTCGGGCAGCCTCTCGTCATAGAGCACCGACAGCGTCGGCTGGGGACAGGGATTGGTCATGGCAGCATGTACAATGAGCCATTCCAGGCGGTTGCCGCAGGGACGTCCCTCCCTGTTCAGGCCGCCGAGGCTGAGGTTGTTGAAGGTATTGCCGGAGATACCGCCGCTGATACCGGTGGAGGCGAAGAGCTCGATGGCGCTGTACTTGAAGCGGTGCACCTCCAGGAGCTCGATCACTTCGTCCTCGGTAATCTTCCCTTCCCGGATATCCTTTTCAAAGTAGGGGTAGAGCACCTGGCCCAGCCGGCCGGGCGAATAACCGGAGATGGCATCTTCGTTGAGCACAGTGATATGGATGAGATAGGTCAGGTGCAGCGCTTCGCGAAAATCTCTGGGCGGCTTGTGCGAGATCCATTCCATGCGCTCCGCCAGCCCTTCATATTCCGCTTTCTGCTCCGCATCCCCTTCCACCGCCGCCAGCTCCCGCAGCTCCTTCACGTAATTGAGCCAGAACTGCTGGATGCCTTTCAAAATAATGGAGGCGGCTTCATAAAAGTAGAGACGTTTCATCCCGATAATGCCGTCACCGTCGGCATGTCCGGCCACCACTTTCTTCTGCTCCTCGCACATCTCGATCATGCCGTCGAGACCGTATTCCAGGGGATAATAGTAGCTGGCCACTTCACGTCCCTGGGGAATGGTGTATCCGCTGTCGCAGAAGATGAGCACTGTTTTCATGATATCCTGCTTCATCTGATAGTCATCCATCAACTGCTCATAACGGAGCCCCAGGTCTTCAACGGACTTGCCTTCCCACTCCCGGGCCAGTTTGGTCAGTACCGGAACCTCTTCCGCGCGAATTCCGAATTTCCCCGCCAGTGAGACCACCTTGCCCACACTCTTGACCACATTCCCGCCGCCCCGGCCCAGCTGAGCCAGTTCGTCAATAACCACACTGCCGCTGTCGGCCAGGCTCTTCAGCTCTGCCTCCTTGGCCAGATAGAACGAGTTTGTCAGCCAGGGCATGGGAAAACCGCCCCGCAGGAACGATGTCTTCCCTCCGGGGAGCAAATCCCGGGGATAGATGCTGGGGGTGGTGTGAGCATAGGCGCAGGCAAGAGCTTTTGCTCTCCTCACCTCCTGCACATCGCCATCCGCCTCGGCGTACGCTCTGGTGTACCAATAGGGAAACTCGGTGTTGGAACTGGCAAAAGCCTGATAATAGAGCTGCATCAGCTCTTTCGCCCGGGGGGTCGCTTCGAGCTTGATCTCGCGGTCGACGATCTCATCGCTGTCTTTCTCGGAATCCCCGTAAACAAAACCCATCGATAGACCTTTTTCTGCGAGGACATCCTCTAAAAGCCTACCCTTTACCGCTTCATCCATTGATGTACCTCCTTTTTAAGTTTTTAGATCCCGCTACTTCAGTAGCCGTCGAATAAAACATACCACTGTCAAAATCAATCTAATATCCGCGCCAGGTTGGATTATAGGTTGGTTTTTGAAGCTATTGGCCAAATGTGTAAAACCATAATGCGACCTGACAGCGCCGGGGTCGGAGATCTGCCCACAAGTCCGATCCATCTCAGACCGCCGGGAACCCGGGCGGATTTTGCAGAAGCCCCCGGCGGGGCTCCTCGCTCAAGGCAGAGAACCGCGGCGGATAAGCCTATTATCCGCCGCGGCAGCGCACCATAAAGTTCACGGTTTATTTACGAGGGTAGGATGGAAAGAGGCTGCCGTTCGGGCGAAGCGCCCGCCCCCTTTTACAGGGGAAGCCTCCCTAAAAGGACCACAAAGAAGATCGCCAGGAAGATGGCGGGCAGCAGATTGCCCACCTTGATCTGCAGTTTGTCAGTCAAGAGATTGAGCCCGATGCCGAAGATAAGCAGGCCGCCCACCGCGGTCATCTCCGTGATCATCGCTTCGGTCAAAAAGGGCTTCACATAAGCGGCTGCAACGGTGATGGCACCCTGATAGAGCAAGACCGGCAGCCCGGAGAAGGCCACCCCGAGCCCCATGGTGGAGCCAAAAACCGTCGCCGTCACCCCGTCGATGATCGCCTTGATGAACAAAGTTGTATGGCGCCCGGTGAGCCCGCTTTCCAGAGCCCCCATGATCGCCATCGCTCCCACGCAGAAGACCAGGCTGGCCGTGACAAATCCCTTCGTAAAAAGTTTGCCCCCCTGCCCGCCGGCGCTGTTGAAGCGGCTCTCCAGCTTTTCACCCAGGCCGGTAAGGCGCTCCTCGATCCGCAAAAGCTCTCCCATAATCCCGCCGCTGACAATGCTCAGAGTCAGCACCAGAACGTTCTCGGTTTGCAACGCCATCGACAGACCGATGAGGATAACAACAAGGCTGATCCCCTGCATGATCACCGCTTTATATTTTTCGGGAAAGCCGCTCCGCAGCAGATTCCCCAGCAAGGCTCCAATGATAATTGCTCCGGCATTGACAATGGTCCCCAGCAAATTTTTGTGCTCCCTTAAACTGAATTATTATCCATTATACCAGTTTTCCGCCAGAAACGAGATCAGCGTCCTGCCCGCAGCCCTTACTGCAGCGGATTCCCCGCCTCCCGCAGTTAAATTAATCAAGAATATGTTATTCGCGGTGTTATTTTCGGAATAGGGGAAATAGTGTTATAATGCTATTGATCGATGCTGGCGCTGCCGGAAAAGATCGCTCCGGCGACGAAACTGGAAAAGCGCCCGCGCCGGCACCGATGGAAATGAAACAAAACGAACGGCCCCTTGAACCGGGCCTGCCGATCACTTTCACAGGAGGATTGCCATGAGTAAAGAGATAACCGGAGGGACCCTGATCGCCCGCAGCCTCGCCGCCCGGGGAGTCAGACTGGTGACCACGGTGCCGACCCCCCGCCTGAAACCGCTGCTGGACGCCTTCAAAGAGTTGGAGAGCGTGCAGGTGGTGGAGGCCCGCAACGAAACTGCCGCAGCAAGTATCGCCGACGGCTACATCCGCTGCTCCCGACGCCGCGCCGCGGTGCTCACAGACGGGTGCGGCCGCGCCCTCGCCCAGATGGTCGGCGTGACCAACGCCTGGGCCGACAAAATACCGCTTTTTTCCCTCGCCCTCTGTGATGACCGCCTCCCCGATTACAACAAAGGCCTGGAGCGCTACCGCTTCGATCAGGGGGCCGCGTTTCAGCCTGTTACCTGCCGGCGCCTTCGCCTCGGCGAGCTGGAGAAGATCCCCTCCGAGATCAAAAAGGCCGGCCGGGACGCCTCCGGCGGCCGCATGGGCCCCGTCCATATTGAGATTCCATACAGCCTTCTGAACCGGACGGTCGCCGCAGGCGCAGATCTGCTGCCGCCCCTTGACCGCGAAGCCGACACAACCCTGGAGCCCGCCCGTTTAGCCGGCAACAGTACCGCCATAGAAAAAGCGGTCCGGCTGATCAAAGGAGCCCGCAAACCGCTGCTGCTGTGCGGTTCCGGAGTGAGGGCCTCCGACGCCGCCCCGGAGGTTCGGAAACTGATTGAAAGATACGGTCTTCCCGCCGCCACCACCATGGCCGGGATGGGCTGCCTGCCCGTCAGCCACCCCTTAAGCCTCGGCGGCCCCAGTTACGCCGCCGGCGAAGTGTTTCACGTGGCCATCAAGGAAGCCGACGTGGTCATCGCCCTGGGGACCTCATTCGGCGGCCTGGAAGGCTTCGGGCTGCCCCCGCTCTGGTCGAAGAAGATCGCTTTCATCCACGTGGATATCGACCCTCTGCAGCTGGGGCTCAATGTCATCCCCGCAGTGTCCATCCGGGGGGATGTGAAAACTGTTACCGCCCAGCTGCAGCAAGCCCTGGCCGAGGATGGTTTTGCGGGCAACCCGAAGTGGGAACCCTGGCGCCGCTTTCTGGGAAACCTTAAGCGCAGCCGGCAAAAACGTCTGGCGAAAAATGCCCAAATAAAAACCGACAATATCCACCAGGGAGCGCTCTGCCAACAGGCCGGCGAAATTATTGCCGGTGATGATACCATCATGGTGATCGACGGCGGCAACACCCCCCTCTATGCAGCCATGTATGCTCCCGATGTCAAACCGGAGCAGGTGGTCTTTCCCTTTGGAATGGCCGCTCTGGGCAGCGGTCTGGCCTACGCCATCGGCGCGCAGCTGGCCTTTCCTGAAAAAAAGGTCATCGTCTTAACCGGCGACGGCTCTTTCCTCTACAACATTCAGGAGCTGGAGACCATGCGCCGGCTGGAGCTGCCCATCACCATACTGATCAACAACGACAGCGCCTGGAACATGATCCGGGCGATGCAGGATATGTTCTACGCCCGCAACTTTGTGGGCACCGATCTTGCCGGAGTGGACTATGTGCTCATCGCCGCCGGTTTCGGCGCCCGGGCGGAGCGGATTAACCGCCTGGAGGAGCTCCCTGCGGCGTACGCCAGGGCCTCCCGGTACCAGGGTCCCGCGGTCATCGACTGCATTACCGACAAGGCCAATACCCCGGACTCCCTGGTCAGCTTTGCCCTGGTGGAGTTCCAGGGAACGCTCCATCATTTCAGCCCCCTGCTCTTTTTGAAAAGCATGTGGCTGATGAAAGACGGCGGGATCAGGCGGATGACCTACCTGGCCGGCTATATCGTCAAAGCGCTGCTCAGAATAAATCCCGGAGCGAGGAGGAGAAAAGGATGAAATATATATCGGGAGGAGAACTGCTGGTCGACTGCCTGCGCGAACATAACGTGCGCCATATCTTCTCCATCATCGGCGGGCAGATGGGGACCATTTACGACACCGTGGGCCGGCGTTCCGATATTGAGATAGTCGTGCCCCGCAACGAAATATCCGCCCCCCTCATGGCCGCCGGCTATATCGCCGCCTCGGCAAAACCCGCCGTCTCCATGGCCACGGTGGGCGCGGGCGTGGTCTACGAAGCCGGCGGGCTGACCCACGCCTGGCTTAACTATATCCCGGTGATCTCCATCGCCCCCCAGGTCCAGAGCTGGAAAATGAAGCCGCACCAGGAAAGCCTGCAGTCGTGCAACCAGGATGAGATCTTTGCCCCCATCACCAAGTGGAACGCGATTGTCTACCACCGGGAACGTATTCCCCAGCTGGTCAACCGCGCTTTCCGGGAAGCCTACACCGGAGCGCCGGGCCCGGTTCATCTGGATATGCCCGTCGATGTGCTTTTCGAGCGCAAGCTGACCGGCAGGCGCAAGAGCAGGCAAAAGCTGGCTCACTCGCCTCTCGCCCCGGTTTTACCGGGAGAGAGCGCCGCCCTGGCTGCAGCAGCGGCACAGCTGTCCGCCTCCGGCCGGGGGCTGGTTCTGGTCGGGCAGGGAATCGGCCGCCGGGGCCGCTTTCCCGAGATTGTCCCCCTGCTGAACCAGCTCGGTCTGCCCGTCCTGACGAGCCGCTTCAGCGCAGGGACCGTACCCCAACAGCATCCGGTAAGCGCAGGCGAGGCCCTGCTCTACAGCGGCACTGAAGCAGGGCTGGCCCTGATCAACCAGGCCGATGCCGTCCTTGTCCTCGGGGCGGACTCCGAAATCATAGAGATCCTGGAGCGCTGCCCGGGGGGGAAAAACCGCCTGCTCCTCCAGGTGGAAACCTGTGCCCAAGACTTCCTGGCAGAAACCGATCATCCCCTCCTGGCCGATCCGCTGAGCGCACTGGAGCAGCTGGTCGAGCTGACCCCCGGGCTGGCTGAAAAAACCAGGCCCTGGTTGAAAGCTTTTATCAAAGAGGGTACTCCCGCCGCTGCACCGGAATGGGAACAGCTCTCGACAGCCTTGCAGCGGGCCTCGGGGGAAAATTCCATCTTTGTGGCCGACGGTGACACCGCCGGACAATGCGCCGCCCGGCTGCTCCGGGATAAAAGATACCGGGACCTGTTTATGCTGTCGGAAAAGGATCTTCTGGGCGCCGGG
>JAAZIG010000011.1 GCA_012510325.1 Bacillota bacterium | reverse complement strand
GCGTCAATTTTAACAATATGATACCATAAATAGCGGGGTGAAGAAAAGGATGGAAAAAAAGATCAAATCAGCTCTGGAGCTGGCCATGGAGCAGACCGCCGGGTTGGCCGATCTTCACCGGGAGAGCCCCGCTGAAGAATTCGAGTCCTATTTCAGGGCCGCCTCTCATCTGGCAGACTCCTTTCTTAAAGGGCAGTCCGCCCCGCAAAAGGTGCACGAGACGATCGGGGGCTACCCCGAGGGGGCCAGGGAGCAGGCTTCCCGGATCTTTCTGGAAAAGATCGTGCTGGGAATGGAACTGAAGCATTGCCGCGAAGTGGCCGCCGCAGTGCGCCTGTTTCAAGCCGGCGGGGAGGGAGAACCGGCTGCAGGGCTTGAACAGCTTGACCAGGAGTACCGAGGAAAAATCGGGGAAGCGCAGGCTCAAGCCGAAAAAGGCCGCTTCCGGGAGCAGCTGTTGGCGCCGCTTCATCAGGCCGGTATCAGCGGCTCTGCGCTGGCGGAAGTCAATCTGGAGCGTTCTCCCGTGTGGGAAGGCAAGCTGGACGGTATTGCACAGGGCTACCGTCCGCAGCTGGCCCTGCTGAAGGAGCAGCTCCTTGCGGCAATTAAAAAGAGGGGATAGTTGGCCAAATGCACGGCGGCAAACCATCCCCTTTCCCCCGAAAACTGATCCGGTTGCCTTGAGGCTGCTTTAGGTGCGGCGATCGGTGGTAGTCGCTTGCCGATCAGCGTCCCTTCCATACAGGCGATCTTTTTTCTAAAAATGCAGTAATTCCTTCTCTGGTATCTTCACTGGCGAGCACCCGTTCGGCCAACGACTCAAACAGGAGCAGCCCGTCTTCCAAAGAAAGCGCCTTGCTGCGATTAACCAGTGTTTTGCAAGCTTGCAAAGCGAGCGGTCCATTTTCTAGAATCTTTCCGGCAACCGCTTCAGCCTCAGAAATGAGGTTTTCCAGGGGAACAACTTTGTTGACCAGCCCAATCCGGTACGCTTCGGAGGCATCGATCATTTCACCGGTAAAGAGGATCTCCATGGCCATCGCTTTGGGGACGAGCGAAGCCAAAGCCAGCGAAGCATAGCAATCGACGGTGTTCAGCTTCTGGTCGGGGGTGCCAAAATGAGCGCCCGCGGCGGCAATCCTCAGATCGCAAGCCAGGGCAATAGTCAGGCCGATCCCCAGACAGTAGCCGTTTACCGCCGCGATCAGCGGTTTGCTCACCGAGGTGAGCCCTCTGACATAATTGGCCTCCCACTGTCCCGGCTTGACGATATTGGGTGCATCGGTCAGGTCGACTCCCGCGCTGAACGACCGTTCCCCGGTTCCGGTGATAATGCAAACCCAGAGGTTCTCATCGCTGTCGAATTCTTGCAGTCTGGCCAGCAGCTCCTGCGCCAAGCGGCGGCTGACCGTGTTCAGCTTCTCCGGCCGATTTAGCGTAATATAGCAGATCCTTCCTTTTTTCTCATACGTTACCACGCTCATGATTTTACTCCTTCGTCTGTTTTAGGGTAGCGCTAATTTACTGGTTCAGCGTTTCGATGACTTCCTTGCGCAGTGTCTCCCGATCGGCTTTGCCAATTCTGGTCAGGGGAATCTCATCGCGGATGAGCACCCGTTTGGGAACCTTGTAGTTGGCCAGCTGCTCCTTGCAGAGGCTGATAATTTCTTCTTCGCTGACCTCTTCCCCGGCCGGCGGAACGACAAAGAGCCAGACCACTTCACCGTAGAGCTCATCGGGGATGCCGAGCGCCGCCGCCAGAGCAACATGGGGATGCTGCACCACGACCTCTTCAATCTCAGAGGGCAATACGGTATAGCTGCCCACCCTGATAATCTGTTTTTTCCTTCCCTTGATATAGAGCCCACCCGCTTCGTTCATATAGCCCAGATCCCCGGAGAGGCAGTAGCCGTCGGCGGAAAAACCGGCTTTGTCCTCCTCGGGCATCCGGTAATAGCTGTTGATCGTCAGGGGGCCTTTGATCAGAACCTCGCCCTCCTCGCCGGCGGGAAGGGTGTTGCCCTCGTCATCGACGATTTTTACCTCCATCCCCGCAAGCGGCGTGCCCACATAGCCTCTAGCCAGGTCCGCCAGGTCGTCCTCAATATCGGTAAAAGTGACCTCGGAGCCGGCTTCGGTGCTCCCATAGCCCACCACCACCAAAGGCGAGATCCTTGTCCGGATCCCTTCGAGGAGCTCCAGCGACACCTTGTCTCCGGAGAGGAAGGATAGCTTGACGGAAGAGAGGTCAAACTCAGCGAGCTCCTTCATCGAGACCAGGATGGCGTAGGTCACGGGAACACCGCCGATGAAGGGGATTTTCTCTTCCTGGATTGTCTGCAGCACCTCCAGCGGACTCCACTTTTCCAGCAGATTCATCTCATATTTGCCCACAAGGGCGGTGCCGATAAGTTCGACGGTCCCCCCCACATGGCTCGGCGGCAGGGCCGCCACGGTCTTGATATTGCCGCTCACACCCCGGTTGCGGAGAATGGTGGTGAGAAATTCCTCTTCCAGGTAGCACATCATCGTTACATTGACGTGCGAGAGAAGGGCCGACTTGGGCACACCGGTGGTGCCCCCGGTAAAGATGATCAGCGCTCCCTCGTCGGGATCCTGGTTTTTCTTGGCCGCCTCCAGCTCCTCTTCCAGCGGGTAATCCTCCTCCAGCAGTTTGTCGAAAGAGCTTCCGAAATCAGCGGGCTCCGTCATCAGATACTCGATGCCGCCAAATTCCGGTTCCCCGGAGAGCTCTCTCAAGGAGGCGAGGATGTCATTTTCCCCCGCTGTGCTGGCGGAGATGACCACCTTGGGCTCCACGTGAGAAATAAACCTTCTCAGATCGGTTACCCGGTAGCGCACATCCATGGGCACAGTGATGGCGCCGATCTTGTTGGCGGCAACAAACGAAAAGACATATTCCGGATTTGACGGTAAAATGGTGACCACGCGATCGCCTTTCTGCACCCCCATGGATAGAAGGACTTTGGCCAGGCAATCGGTAATTGCAGAGACCTCTTGAGAGGTGTAGGTCTTTCCCTGAAAATGAATCGCCGGAAATTCAGGGTCCTCCTGACCCCAGTGATCCACATAGCTCCACAGGAAATCAAACTTGGGCAACGCCATTCCCGTTCACTCCTTGTTTATGGTATATTTTTTGGCACCACCGCGGCGCCGCTCATTCCTTGCTCAAGATCTCCTTTATATCGACGCCCTGTTTGCGCAGGGCCGCACTGCGATAGAGATACCACGCCACCCCGGCCAGCAGGCAGACAAAATAGATCAGGGTCGATTCGGGACTGGTCGCGACACCGATGACGAGAAAGGCAACTGAAATGGCCACCAGCCCCCAGCAGAAGAAACCCCGCCAGAACGAGCTCAGCTTAAAGGGGGCCTGGGCGTAGTTCTCAGGCATGATTCGGGGAATTCGCCATACCGACAGCCCGATGAGGATCTGGATGATCATAAATCCGAGCACCGTGACGTTGGCATAGTTTTTAATGCTGGTGCCGATGAGGATACCGGCCATGGAAACAAAGGTGATAAAGAGCACCGCATTGCCCGGCGCTTTAAATTTGTTCACCCTTCCGAATATTTCGGGCCAGATCCGATCCTGGGCCAGGGCAAAAACCGAACGCGACGAAGACAGGGTCACCGCGTGGATGCTGGTCGCCGCGGCAAAGAGAGCGCTGAAGGAGATAATGATCGCCATCCAACGCGGGAGAAAGGTCTCGGCGGTATTGGCCACAGCCGCCTCCATCCCCCCCAGCAGTTTCCAGTCCATATTGCCGACCAGCGACACCGTCACCAGGGTATACATGAGCAGCACCACGGCCAGCGAAACAGCGAGGACGATGGGGATATTGCGCAGGGGGTTTTTAATCTCCCCGCCCATATCCGCGATGACCATGAAACCGGTATAGGAGAAATACGCCGTCACCGCGACGATCATAACCGGGGCGAAACCGTTGGGCATCAGCGGAACCATCAGGGCGCGATCGAGGGTAAAGAGCCCTCCGATTCCGAAGACCAACAGGGCAAGGATAAACTCAACCACCATGATCACCTGAATAGCGACGCTCAGCTGAACACCGATATAGTTGAGGATTCCAAAAAAGAGAACGATGCCCAGTGCGGTGAGCATGATGTTGATATCGCCCACCAGATAATTGAGGTACTCGGCAAAACCGTAAGCGAGCAGGGCCTGGCCCACCGCAGTGGTCACGATGAGGGTCCAGACCATCGTGAAACCCCAAAACGGCGACAGGGTCCGGCTGGCGGCAACATAGTTGGCTCCGGTAACCGGAAGAATCGAGGCCATCTGGGCGCTGGTGAAACAGACAAACAGCGCCGGGATGGCCGCCAGGACATAGGCCAGCCACAGCGCCGGGCCGGCATCCCCGGCCAGGGGCCCCACCAGGACAAATATCGAAGCGCCGATGACATAACCGATCAAGGTAAACAGAGCCCCGCCTAAACTGATCGTGCGTTCCAGCTTATTTCCTGTTCCCCCCATATGCTCTCACTCTCCTTGAATTTTGATTTGGCGATCTCGACCCGCTCAACTGCGCAAAGACAGAAGACAGCGGCTAGCTCCCCTTAAATTTCGGCTCCCGCCTCTCCAGAAAGGCAAAGGCCCCTTCCCTGACATCCTCGGTATACAGGCAGGTCATCACCGCATCAGTCTCATAGACCAGCGCTTCAGCGAGGCCGATCTCTCCAGATTGGTTCAGCGTTGATTTTACAAAGCGGATCGGCACCGGCGCATTTTTGGCGATCTGCGCCGCTTTTTCGAGAACCTCATCCAGCATCCGCTCGGCGGGGAACACCCCGGAGACAAGACCGATCTGTGCCGCTTCGCCCACCTCCACCCTTCTTCCCGTAAGCATCAGCTCTTTGGCCCGGCCCAGACCGATCAACCGCGGCAGAAGCCAGGTCACCCCGTTGGTCTCGAAAAGACCGATCTTGACTTCGGAGAATTCAAATGTCGCTTTTTCCGAGGCATACCTGATATCGCCGGCGATGGCCAGCTCCGCCCCCGCGCCGACAGCGTAACCGTTTACCGCAGCGAGTACCGGTTTAGGCAGATGGAGCATGGCTTTGGTCAACTCCTGCATCTGCTTGACATTTTCCCTGAGGGCATAATAGTCAACCTTCTGCTGCGCCATGCCGCTCAGCTCGGCCAGATCCTGTCCTGCAGAAAATGCTTTCCCCGCTCCGGTGAGCACCACACAGCGCAGCTCCTCATCGCGCCCGGCCTCCTGGAACACCGCCGTCAGATCTTCGATGGTTTCCCGCCGCAGAGCGTTGAGCACAGCGGGACGGTTCAGGGTGATCAAGCCCACTGGTCCTTCCCTGGTAAATGTAAGATCGCGAAACTCCATACTTTCCCCTCCCTGTTCGGTATTTTTGATCAAACGTTTGGTAACGGTTGACCGTCGCCCCGGGCGAAAACCGACTGTGTTTGACCATCCAGTCAAACTATTAACTGTTTGATCAATATTTTAACTAGTGGGTATATATTATCTGATCAATATGATTCCGTCAATAGTCTCTTTACTCTATTTTCTGAATTACTTTTATCTTGTTCCCCTGCTGAAGCGGCGAAGGGGGAACACAGCAAATTCTTTACCGGTGCTGCCGTTCGCTGGAAAACTGTTGAT
>JAAZIG010000010.1 GCA_012510325.1 Bacillota bacterium | reverse complement strand
GCTGCGGCGGAGCGCTTCCACCTCCGATGTCTTCACCGTCTCCTCTTCAATGAGGAGCGCTTCAACCTTGAAAAAAGGTTCCTCCTGCAAATAGTGGATCACCTGCGCCCGGGTCAACCCCTCCACCAGAACGCGGATCGTTCCCCCGGGAAGCTTGATCATCTGCTTGATCAATGCAACGGTGCCGACCGTATAGAGCTCCGCTTCCCCGGGCTCGTCCACTTTGGCATCTTTTTGAGCCATCAGCAGAATGCGGTTGTCTCCGACCATGGCTTCCTCCAGCGATTTTACCGAGCGCTCCCGCCCGACATCGAGATGGAGAACCATATTGGGAAACACCAGCAGCCCCCGTAAAGGCAGCAGAGGTAAATGCTCTTTTTCTTTACGCATCGCCTTGTCACCTCCAGTAAAGATACATGAAAAAAACGAGAAGCTGTGTTAAACCTTATTCGCTCCCCGTTTCAACTTCTCCTTTTTTGTTGTCCCCACCGCCCGCCGAAAGAAACCCCGCCACCGGCGCCGCCACCGTCCTGCTCAAGGGGAAGGAAGCACCACCATCGGCTCGCTTTTTAAAAACAGTTCTCCGAAGGCCTCTTCAATACTGTTCACCGGGACAATCTCGGTTAAGCGGTGGCGTTTGAAACCCTCCTGCCAGTTAAACTGCGGAATCAATATCTTTTTAATCCCCGCATCGACAGCCGCTTCGATCTTCGCCGGTATACCGCCCACCGGCCGGATCAAACCGCGCACTGAAATCTCACCGGTCATCGCGGTAAGCGGATCGACCGGCTCCCCGGTCAGGCAGGAGTAGACCGCCGCGGCCATGCTGACCCCGGCGGAGGGCCCGTCGACGGGGGTCCCCCCGGGGAAATTTAGATGGATATCGTAGTCATGCAGGTTCAGGCCCGTATAGCGGCTCAGCACGGTGAGGACGATCTCCGCCGAACCCTTGGCCGTGCCTTTGCGGCGAACGATGTGGCCCCGCCCGCCCATCTCCTCCTCTTCGACAATGCCGGTGATGGTCACCTTGCCACGGCCCGACTTTACCGGCAGCGCCGTCGCCTCCACCTCGATGAGGGTCCCCATATTGGGACCATAGACCGCAAGGCCGTTGGCATAGCCGATCTGCGGCTTCTCCGGGGGTTTTCTTTCCGGACGCGGCGGAATCTGGGTGCTGTTGACCACCCATTCAATATCCTCCCCGGAGATCACCTTGCGCCCCTCCCCCAGGGCAATGCCGGCAGCCATCTGAATGATATTTACCGCCTCGCGACCGTTGGCAGCAAAGCGGGTGACCACCGCAAGCGCCTCCTCGGCAATGCCAAATTCGATGCGCCGCGCCGCATTTTCCGTAATAACCCGTATCTCCAGCGGTGAAAGTCCGCTAAAAAATATTTCAAGGCAGCGGGAGCGGATCGCCGGGGGCAGCTCATGGGGCATGCGCGTGGTCGCCCCGATAAGGCGGAAATCAGCCGGCAGCCCGTGCCTGAAAATCTCATGGATATGGCGCGGGATGTTACCGTCTTCACTATTGTAGTAAGCACTTTCCAGAAAGACCTTGCGATCCTCGAGCACTTTGAGCAGCTTGTTGATCTGGATGGGATGGAGCTCACCGATCTCGTCGATAAAGAGAACCCCTCCGTGAGCCTTGGTCACCGCCCCCGGCTTGGGCTGGGGAATACCGGCCATCCCGAGCGGTCCGGCGCCCTGGTAGATGGGATCGTGCACCGTGCCGATGAGGGGATCGGCAATGCCGCGCTCATCAAAGCGCGCCGTATTGGCATCGAGTTCGGTAAAGCAGGCCTCCCTGCCGAAGGGGCTGAGCGGGTTCTTCCTGGCCTCATTCAGAACAAGGCGGGCCGCGGCGGTCTTCCCGGTTCCGGGAGGGCCGTAGAGAATGACATGCTGCGGGTTGGGCCCGCAAAGAGCAGCCCGGAGCGCTTTCAGCCCGTCCTTTTGGCCGATTATCTCGTCGAAAGTTTTCGGCCGTGTTTTTTCTGAAAGCGGTTCGGTCAAGGAGATCCGGCGGAGCCGCTCCAGCTGATCCATCTCTTTGCGCGATTCCTTGTCCACCGCCACACGGCTGCTCTGCTGGTTGCGCAGCAGATTAAAAAAATAGAGGCCGATAACAATGGCGAAGAAAACCTGCACCAGGCCGATAATCCCCGCAAAATTATCCATATGGTCACCCCGCTTTTCAGCCAATATTATCCCCTTTCACCTTAATTTTATCCCGCAGAAAACCGCTCCAATCGGTGATGGGACCACCCTTTAACCAAGCAACCGTTCCCTGCGAAGCACCGCCGTAATTCTTCGCCATGCAGCGGTTCCGGCAGGATCGCCCGGTGGCGGCACCCATGCCCGGCGCACCAGCAAAAAGGGCTGCCCCTTTGCCGTTGGCAAAGCTGCAGCCCTTTCATTTTCATTTCCAGCCGCTTTTCAAGGCGGCGCCGAAAATCGGCTCAGGCGGTTACCTCTTTTTTCTTCCGTTTATCCTCGGTGACCAGGATCGGCTTTTCCCTTTCCAGGACCACTTCGCGGGTAATCACACAGCGGCTGACATCGTCACGGGAGGGCAGCTCAAACATTACATCGAGGAGCACCTCTTCCATGATCGCCCGCAGTCCCCGGGCGCCGGTGCTGCGCTTGATCGCTTCATCGGCAACCACCTCCAGGGAGCCCTCCTTGAATTCGAGAGAAACACCGTCGAGCTCAAACATTTTCTGATACTGCTTCACCAGAGCATTGCGCGGCTCGGTGAGGATGCGGATCAGCGCCTCCTCGTCGAGGGCATCAAGGGTGGCGATAACCGGGATTCGGCCGACAAATTCGGGAATCAGCCCATACTTGAGCAGATCCTGAGGCAGGATCTGGCTGAGAATGGAGCCGATATTCTCCTGATTGATGCTCTGCACATCCGCTCCAAAACCGATTCCCTTTTTGCTGACACGGCTCTGAATGATCTTCTCCAGGCCGTCAAAGGCGCCGCCGCAGATGAAAAGGATATCGGTGGTATCGATCTGCATAAACTCCTGATGCGGATGCTTGCGCCCCCCCTGGGGGGGAACACTGGCGACGGTCCCTTCGAGAATTTTCAACAGCGCCTGCTGAACCCCTTCCCCGGAGACATCGCGGGTGATGGAGGGGTTGTCGGTTTTCCTGGCGATCTTGTCGATCTCATCGATATAGACAATCCCCTTTTCCGCTTTCTCGATATCATAGTCGGCAGCCTGAATGAGCTTCAGCAAAATGTTCTCCACATCTTCACCGACATAGCCCGCCTCGGTCAGTGAGGTGGCGTCGGCGATGGCAAAGGGAACGTTCAAGATCCGGGCCAGAGTCTGCGCCAGAAGAGTCTTCCCTGTCCCCGTCGGCCCGATGAGCACAATGTTACTTTTCTGCAGCTCCACTTCCTCCAGCTTCTGGGCGGCGTTGATCCGTTTGTAGTGGTTGTAAACCGCCACCGAAAGCACCCTCTTGGCCTCTTCCTGACCGATAACATACTGATCCAGAGACTGTTTGATCTCCTGCGGTTTCAGCAGATCGACAAAATCCAGATCGCCCTCTTCGCCGATCTCCTCTTCGATAATCTCGTTGCACAGCTCGATACATTCATCGCAGATATAGACCCCCGGACCGGCGACAAGTTTCCGCACCTGATCCTGAGTCTTTCCGCAAAACGAACATTTCAGCTGTCCTTTTTCATCGGTAAATTTAAACATTACTCCGTTTCACCCCGCTCAAATAGATTAAGGCCGGTGAACCAGAACTTCATCCACAAGTCCATATTCCTTCGCCTCTTCAGCGGAGATGAAGAAATCGCGGTCTGTATCTTTGGCAATGCGCTCCACCGGCTGCCCGGTATGCTTCGAGAGAATCTCATTCAGGGTTTCACGCACTTTCAATATCTCCTTGGCATGAATCTCAATATCCACCGCCTGGCCCTGCGCCCCTCCGGCGGGCTGATGCAACATGATCCGTGAATGCGGCAGGGTCATTCTTTTCCCCTTAGTCCCGGCGGCCAACAGAACCGCGCCGAAACTTGCGGCCAGGCCGACACAGATGGTCGATACCGGCGGCTTAATATACTGCATGGTATCGTAGATCGCCATCCCGGCATAGACCGAGCCGCCCGGTGAATTGATATACAGATTGATATCCTTATCAGGATCTTCCGATTCCAAAAAAAGCATCTGGGCTACAATGAGATTGGCCACATGATCATCGATGGCGCTGCCCACAAAGATAATCCTGTCTTTCAGCAATCTCGAATAGATGTCATAAGCTCTTTCGCCGCGGCTGCTCTGCTCAACAACCATCGGCACTAGAATGCTCATCTTTGAACAGGCCTCCTTTTCAGTCTGCTTTTTCAACCTGGTTAACCTCTGTTATTTTTGCCTCCCGGACGAGCAAATCGATGGCTTTGCGGATGCGAAGCTCTTCTTTTAACAGAGGCAGCCGCCCCTGTTTTTCGAAGATCTCTTTGACCCGTTCCGGTTGGTCCTGATGCCGCTCGGAAAGCTCCGCAATCCTGGCATCTATTTCGCTGTCGTCAACAGCGATCCCTTCTTTTTTTACCACCGCATCGAGAACCAGATTAGCCTTGGTTCTCTTCTCCGCCTCCGCCTTTTTCTCCTCGCGAAGTTCTTCCATAGTTTTTCCGGCAAGCTCGGCAAACTTATCCAGGGTCAGCCCCTGGTAACGCAGATACTGGTCCATCTCCCCGAGCATCCGGTCGATCTGCCGCTCCACCAGTGTTTCAGGAAGTTCAACCTGCGAAGCTGCGGATATCTGATCAACAAGCGCCTCTTCGAGCTCTGTCTTGGCTTTCTCCGCAGCTGCCTTTTCCAGGCGCTCCCGGAGATCATCCTTGAATTCAGCCAAAGTTTCCAGCTCGCTGATCTCCCTGACAAAATCATCTCCCAACTCGGGGAGCTGCTTCTGCTTGATCTCCTTTAACTTAACCTTGAAAAGAACTTCTTTACCGGCCAGATTCTCCTCATGGTAATCATCAGGGAAGGCAACCTCAATCTTTTTTTCTTCATCCTTCTTCATCCCGGCAACCTGCTCTTCAAATCCGGGGATAAAAGTCTTCGAACCGAGCTCAAGGGAATAGTTTTCCGCTTCGCCTCCGGGGAAAGCTTCCCCGTCGACAAATCCCAGAAAATCGATCACCGCCAGATCGCCTTCCTTAATCTCCTGCTCGCTCTCCTCAAGGGTCACCAGCCGGGCATGCTGTTCCCGCAGCGACTCAAGATGCTTTTCCAGGTCCTCTTCCGTAATTTCCACTTTTTCCTGCTCTATCTCCAGCCCTTTATATTCGCCGAGCTCCACCGGGGGAATGATCTCCACCACCGCCTCAAAATGAAACGGCCGGCCCGCTTCAATGGTATCAAAATCAAACTGAGGCTGATCGATCGGTTCCTCATCCACTCCCGCAATCGCCTCATCGTATGCCGGCGGTATCAAAAGCTCCAGGGCATCCTGGTGCAAAACTTCCGGTCCAAAATGTGCTTCCAGAACACGCCGGGGAACCCTGCCCTTCCTGAACCCCGGCAGATTGATCTTTTTCACCACGCTCTGGTAAGCTCTGTGTAGAGCCTTGTCGACCTCGACAGCGGCAACCTCTATTTCAAGTTTTATTTTATTGTGCTCTATTTTTTCCCAACTGGACAGCATTTATGCTCCTCCCCTTCAACCATATCATATGCCCGGCACGATTAATGTAAACGCTTAGCCTAACAAAATGCCCTCCTCCTGCACCCGTCCGCCGCTGTTAAAGTGCATTCATTTTACCATAGTTGAAACATCGCTGACAACTCATTGAAAATGACGCCGGCCGGATTTAAAACACCGCCGCTGTTCACCGGGGCCTGATTTTAAACAGCTTCCCCGTGTTGATCCCTTTTCTTTAAATCTTCCCCGTAAAATCAATTTTAGAAATCATCCACATATATCTCCCCAAAGGCTTGATTTTTATTCATATAAAATATAAAATAGAGAGGCAAAAGAATATTCGTTCATTTTTCGCATAAACTGGAGGGCTTCAGCGCATTGGCACCCCGACCGAAGAAATTTTTAGGGATCCCTGACCGCAGCAGGGGGATCCGCACCCGCTCAATGGCGAAAGATAAACACATCTATGGAAAAGCAACCGCCACCGGCCGCAATCGCGATACGGCCTGCTGGAGAACCGCTCCGTAACAATCAAACAGCCGGGATTCACCACACCGAGAAAGATGACCGAAAATAATTCAGGTATAAAAAAAATCTATAGGGAGGTGATCGCAGGGGGTCAACTGAAGGGCTTTTCCGCAGCATCCGAAACGTTTTGGCACTCAGGGGCTCACTGGAAAAGCGATGACCCGCGGGGCCGACCTCGCAAGAACACGGATCATGCCGAAGAGGGTCCCGCAGACGACCTGCTGGGAAAGAGGTAAGGTGATTTTTTCAGAAGGTGTGAAAGAACGAGAGTAAAAAGGAGGTATTTTGATGGCCGTAAAAGAGATTAGGAAAGCTGCCGTACTTGGCGCCGGCGTCATGGGCGCCACGATCGCCGCCCACCTGGCCAACGTAGGTCTCCCTGTTTACTTGCTGGACATTGTTCCCCGCGAGCTGGCCCCGGATGAAGAGAAAAAGGGGTTAACCCTGGAAAGCCCGCAGGTGCGCAATCGCCTGGCCGTCGCCGGGAAAGCCGCCCTGCCCAGGCAGAGGCCGAACCCGCTCTACCGCAACTCCAATGTAGACCTGATCACCCCGGGTAACTTCGAAGATGATATGGCCAAGCTGAAGGAGTGCGACTGGATCATCGAAGTTATTGTCGAAAACATGGATATCAAGAAAAAAGTTTTCAAAAATGTGGAGGCCAACTGGACCCCGGGCACTATCGTCAGCTCAAACACATCGGGGCTTTCGATCAACGAGATGGTTTCGGATTGCTCGGCGGAATTTCGCCAGTACTTCCTGGGCACCCACTTCTTTAACCCGCCGCGCTACATGAAGCTGCTCGAGCTGATCCCCTGTCAGGAAACACTGCCCGAAGTGATGGATTACATGCACCGCTTCTGCGAAAAAACTCTGGGCAAAGGCGTCGTCTTTGCCAAGGATACACCCAACTTTATCGCCAACCGCATCGGGACTTACGCCATGGTGCAAACGATGAAGTTGATGCTGCAGGAGAAGATGACCATCGAACAGGTCGACGCCATTACCGGACCGCCGATGGGGCACCCCAAGAGCGCCTCATTCAGGACCATGGATATGGTTGGACTCGACACTTTCCGCCATGTCGCGCAGACCTGCATCGACAAATCCACCGATCCGGTGGAAAAGGAAGAGATGCAGCTGCCCGATCTCCTCATCAATATGGTTGAAAAAAAGCTGCTCGGCGATAAAACAAAACAGGGCTTCTACAAGAAAATACGCGGGAAAGCCGGTTCCGAGATCCTGGCCCTCGATTACGAAACGATGGAATATCGCCCGCGGGAAAAAGCGAGATACGACATCTTTAAAAAGACCAAGGAAGCCGGCCTCAAGGACGGTTTGAAGATCCTGGTCAATTCAGACGACGAAGCCGGCAAATTTGCCTGGGCTCTGATGAAAAAGCTGTCGATCTACGCGGCCAACCGCATCCCCGAGATCGCCGACGACATTGTCAACGTCGACCGGGCGATGAGCTGGGGCTTTAACTGGAAACTGGGGCCCTTTGCCAGCTGGGATGCCATCGGCCTGCGCGAAAGCGCGGAGCGGATGAAAACGGAAGGGGAAACGATCCCCGCCTTTGTCGAAGAGATGCTTGACAAGGGTTTCGAAAGCTTCTACAAGGAAAATGAAGACGGCACCTCCTACTACGATCTTACTGCGAAGGGCTACCAGCCGGTGCCGGAAAGCGCGGAGATCATCAATCTGGTCAATCTGAAAAAACAGAACAAGCTCGTTGCCGGCAATGACGACGGCAGCCTGATCGACCTCGGTGACGGAGTGGTCTGCCTGGAGATGCACAGTCCGCAGCAGGCGATATCGCCGCTGTTCACCGAATTCATCTTCGAAGCCATCGCCGAGACAGAGAAAAACTTTGCCGGAATGGTCATCAGCAACCACGCCGGAAACTTCTGCGTCGGCGCCAACGTCGGCCTGCTGCTCATGGCAGCCCAGGGCGGCGAGTGGGAGATGCTCGAAAAGTCGGTCAAGGATTTCCAGGATGCGATGCTGGCGATCAAATACGCGCGCATCCCGGTGGTCGGGGCTCCTTTCCAGATGACCCTGGGAGGGGGCATGGAAGTGGTCCTGCACTGTGACCGGATCCAGGCCGCCGCTGAAACCTATATGGGCCAGGTTGAGATGGGCGTGGGCCTGCTTCCCGGAGGCGGGGGCAACAAGGAGCTGCTCTACCGCTACACCGAAGGGATTCCCGAGGGCTTAAATGTCGATCTGCTCCCTTACGTGCAGAAGGCTTTTGAAGCCATCGCCATGGCCACAGTGGCCACAAGCGCCCGTCATGCCCAGGAGCTCGGATTCATGCGAAGCACGGACAG
>JAAZIG010000109.1 GCA_012510325.1 Bacillota bacterium | reverse complement strand
CAACAATACAGTGAATGTTGAGGGAACGGCTGGCAGTGGTGTTGAATTTAACGGTATCGGCATTTCCGGTAGCGGAACTGGCAAATGGACGATCAGCCATAACCAGTTGGACGGCGGTGACGTCGGTTCGTCCGGTATACGCCTGTTAAGTAGTCTGCCCGGGACAGCTAAGCTAGAGATGACCAGAACGAAAGTGACCGGATGGGAAAATGGAATTAAGTCTGATAACCTCGCTGCGGGTACAAAAGTTGAAATCTGGGAAAACTGGATTCACGACAACAATGTCTGCGGAATTCAAAACGGCAGCGGTGAATCTATAGACGTCATCCTAAACTACTGGGGCGATGTCAGCGGCCCGTACCACGCTACAACGAATACCGGCGGTGAGGGTAACGAAGTAAGCGACAAGGTCGACTACGATCCATGGTATCAGGATGAGGACTTTATCAGCATTTCCAACGGCACAGTTCATAACCAGACTCAGAACAAGTATTATCGCGCCATCCAGATAGCGATTGACGATGCGAATGCTGGTGATGTCATCCAGGTGGCCCCGGGAATATATTATGAGGAAGTGCAAGTAAAGAAGGGCGTGACCCTCAGGGGTGACATCGGTAACCCGGATGAGGCCGGCTGTGGGGAAAATGCACCGGTCATTGATGGCAGCAATTTGCCAAGCCCCTTCACCAACTGTGGGTTCCAGATTAAATGTGATGGTGTTGTTATTGAGGGCTTTGAAATAAAGAATTTCCAAAGGGAAGGTTTGCAATCTACTTCTGACAATGTTATTTTAAGGCACAACCACATCCACGATGTAAGCCATAATGAATTCGCCCAAGGGGGTATATGGATTAACGGAACATCCTGGGAGGTAACGTATAACTTGATTGAGAGTGTACCAACCGGAATTACTGTCGGGGAATCCAGCGATTCGCTCATTGCCAGAAACAATATTTGTGACATTTCAGGCGACGGCATACATTTTGAGTTGCAGGAGGTTAGCAAGGGTCATCAAATCGCATCCGGCGTGATCATCAGCGATAATGAGATAACCGACATAGGTGGAGTTGGCATATACGTTCTGGCATGGCCCTTTTATAATTATGGCCAGGTTACCATTCAGGATATAACCATTTCCGGAAATACGGTGATTACGGATGGTACCAATGCCATTATGCTCTGGGGTTATGGGCCAGGAATTCATGAACTGTGGAATATGACTATTACAAACAATAACGTTACCGTATACTATCCTAGTGCGATTGAAGCCCCAGATGGAATTAATGCTATTAGGCTCGACAACATAAGAGGGAATTCTACCTTTAGTGGAAATACCATTAATGTCGTAGGAGACAGGGATGGCTACTGTGAAGGAATCTTGGTTTGCGGATGGGATACAGGAAACTGGACAATTGAGGACAATATCATTGATGGGCATTGCAAACAGTCTAGTTATGGCATCTATTATTTCTGGATTCCGCAGACCGCGCAACTTAATATAAGTGGCAACACATTTACCGGATGGGCCTCGGGGATAAGGGGATACGACGGTTCTGCACAGGTTACTCTCCGCTCTAACCGTATATTTGACAACAACAAAGGTGTTCAACTTCATGGTCCTACTATTGATGCGCAATATAACTACTGGGGCAATGAAAGCGGACCATATCATGAGAGCCTTAACCCTGATGGGCTGGGTAATCCTGTTGACGATGGGGTTGACTTCGACCCCTGGTACATTGACCTCGACTGTACGATTTCCACTGACCAGGAAGCCATGGATCAGCAACATGTGGATGAAGCGATTGAGCTGGTTCCTGGGATCATTGCCGAGGTTATCGTATCCGGTGGCGATGCAGCCACTGCCGAAGCCAAGACGGCAGCGGTAAAAGAGCATATCGAGAACCTTGAAGGGATGGCCGCCTTGGGGGTGGCGGTGGCCGTGGAAGCGGGAACTCCCAGCGGCTACAAGATAACCATCACCAAGGGCGCGGCAGAGGCTTCTAAAGACAACGTCCGGGTGACAGAGTTCGTCGTCCCGCCCGCCGACCAGGAAGCCGCAGATGCCATGGTGTATATAATAGATCCCCTACCTTTAGCCGGAAGTCTAAATCTCGGAAACCTTCTTCAGCATTTGCCCGCCATCGAGGTGGCGGAGGCAGCCTACGAGGCGCTGACAGAACCCCAGAAAGCACTGGTGTCTGAGTATCTTGTGACGAAGTTAAATAATACAGTAGCAAAAGCCGAAGCGTTGGTTCTTGAGGAATTGGACAACAGAATTGACAGCGCCATAGACAACCTCATGCTTGGGGGTACGGGGATTGAGGCAGTCCAGTTTGCGGGCCGGAAAGCGACCCTTATCGTCAACGACCCGGACAAGAAGGTCTATGAATTTATAGAAAGCGGCGTGATCTTCCTGTTCCAAAGCATGTTCCAGGACGTGGTGGAAATGAAGCTGGGGGATGATCCCACCTGGTATGGTGTGGATGGCACCTCTACTCAGGGTGCAATGGAGGCCGGGGCGCACATAGTATCGGTGCTGCTCGGTTTGGACTATGTTTACGGGGAACCCCTTGGCGGCGTTTTCAGTCAGCTGTCCGCAGCCAATCTGGGCCAATTGATCAATAAAGACCTAAGCATAGAGGTGAAGATCGAGCGACTGAAGGGCGGCAAGAAATATCAGGGAACTTACGTAATCGAGTTCACCGAAGCAGATCAGTAAAATACTCTGATAGTGCTCAGGGAAAGCAGGCCTTGCACCTTCCCGGAAATCCTGAGAGGCCGGCGCCGGGCACGAGGAACATTGTTAAGGGAGGCCTTTTAAAAGGTCTCCCTTTGTTTCACGGTGCCGTTTGCTGACTGCCGGGGCGTGGTGAGAGATCAAGAGTGTTGATATTTAGGTTCGTTGCAGTTTTTTGGAGAGCTCACGTCTATAAAAATACTGAACATCAAAGATTGTTCGTGTCTTTGGGGGCTAATGAGTATGCGGTTAAGGCATGGGTCGAATCCCGCATCGCCAAGGATCGCATGAAAATTAACCGATATGGTTAACAATCAGTTGATTTTGGGTGGATGGTGTTGTATAATGGAACTAAGATTTAAAAATAACACGATTAAGAAACAATGTGAAGATCCCGGAAGGGCGCAGCGTGATTTCGGTCTGAGAATGGGAAACCTGTTAACACAGAGGGTCGGAGAACTGGCAGCTGCAACCAAACTATGGGATATTAAACTTATACCCGCCGCCAGGTTGCATCGCTTGCATCGCTCAAGGAAAGATCAATATGCGGTGGAGCTGGTCCATCCATTCAGGCTCGTGTTTAGCCCAATACTGAGTGAGGGCGTTGCTATTTATGACCTGAAGGCGATCGATCTGATCAGGATTGAGGAGGTGATCGATTATCATGGGAAACAAAAAAGATAACGCTTCGTTCATGCCTGCCGTTGCTATTCCTCCCGGGGAGACCATCAGGGAGAATATGAGATACCTTGGCATGAACCAAAAGGAGCTGGCCCTGAGGCTGGGCTTGACCACCAAGCACCTCAGCAATGTGCTCAATGGCAAGGATTCCATCACCTACGAAACGGCGCTGAAGCTGGAAACGGTACTGGGGCCGGGGGCGCAGTTTTGGATGAACCTGGAGACAAACTATCAATTGACCAGAGCAAGGCTGAAGCGAGAGGCGGATATGGCCGCCGATCTGGAATATCTGAAACAGATGCCCTACAAAGAGATGAGTGATTTAAGGTGGGTGCCGGCAACAGGTAACCGGCGGGAAAGGGTTATAAATTTAAGGGAGTTTTTTGGCGTTGCTTCTTTAGGTGCTGTTCCGGAGGCCGCCAATGTTCTATTCAGAAAACATAAGCCTGTCGGTACGGTCTCCGATCCTGCGGTGATGGCCTGGTTGAGGAAGGCGGAACTGGAAGGACTGGCTGCGGATGTTGGGAAATTTAGCCGGGCCAGGCTGAAAAACCGTATCGCCAGGTTCAGAGAGTTAACCTTTGAAGATGCGGCGGTGTTTTTTCCGGAGGTGCAAAGGTTATGCGCAGCGTGCGGTGTGGCGCTGGTTTTGGT
>JAAZIG010000108.1 GCA_012510325.1 Bacillota bacterium | reverse complement strand
TTTTGCC
Source organism: Bacillota bacterium (assembly GCA_012510325.1). Taxonomy (GTDB): domain Bacteria; phylum Bacillota; class Dethiobacteria; order DTU022; family DTU022; genus JAAZPQ01. The sequence continues at coordinate 4,761 of JAAZIG010000108.1, read as the reverse complement.
AGGACCGCCTTGACTCCCAGGTGCATCGGCGCGAGGGCGGCATGCTCCCTGCTCGATCCCTGGCCGTAGTTGATCCCCCCGACAACGAGTCCCCCCCCGGCTTCCCGGGCCCGCCGGGCAAAATTCTCATCCAGCGGCGCAAAGACAAATTCGCTGATTGCCGGAATATTGGAGCGCAGTGGCAAAATCTTGGCTCCTGCAGGCATGATCTCATCGGTGGTCAGATGATCTCCCGCCTTGAGCAGCACCTTCAGCGACAGCTCCTCCGAAAGGGGGTCGTTCAGCGGCAGCGGCTTAATATTGGGTCCGCGGATGATCCCGCTCCCGCCATCTTCGGGGGGAGGGATGATCATGCTGTCGTCGACGATCACCGGCGCTGTGGGCAGCTCCGGAAAAGCTCCCTCTTCGCGGGGGTCGGTCAGCCGCCCGTAGAGAGCGCTCACCGCGGCAACCGCCGGACTGGTGAGATAGACCGAGGCGTCTGCCGTTCCGCAGCGGCCCCGGAAATTACGGTTGAAGGTGCGCAGCGACACGGCACCCGACGGCGGGGCCTGGCCCATCCCGATGCACGGTCCGCAGGCTGACTCAAGGAGGCGCGCCCCCGCGGCGATCAGCTTCTCCAGGGCGCCGCACCGGGCCAGCATCAGCAGGACCTGTCGGGATCCCGGAGCGATGACCAGGCTGACCTGCGGGTGAACGGTGCGTCCCTCCAGGACTGTGGCTGTGAGGAGCAGATCCTCGAAGGATGAGTTCGTGCAGCTGCCGATGGCGACCTGCTCGATCCCGATGGGGCCGAGCTCCCGGATTGTTTTCACCGCATCGGGGCTGTGCGGAGAGGCCGCCAGCGGCTCCAACCGATCCAGCTCCACGGTGATCTCTTCGTCGTAGACGGCGCCGGGATCGGGAAGAAGCTCTCTCCAGAGCTCCTCCCGCCCCTGGGCGGCGAGAAAGCGGCGCGTCTGTTCATCGCTTGGGAAAATAGAGCTCGTTGCGCCCAGCTCCGCACCCATATTGGCGATTGTGGCCCGCTCGGGGACGGTCAAGTGCTCCACTCCGGGGCCGCCGTACTCGATGACCCGGCCGACCCCTCCCCTCACCGTCAGGCGCCGCAGCAGCTCCAGGATAATATCTTTGGCTCCGACCCAGGGGGACAGCGTTCCGGTCAGGGTTACCCGGAGCACTTCCGGGGAATTCAGATAGAAGGGGCCGCCGGCCATGGCGACGGCCACATCGAGCCCCCCGGCGCCGATGGCGAGCATCCCCAGACCGCCCCCGGTGGGGGTGTGGCTGTCGGATCCGAGCAAGGTTTTTCCGGGGATACCGAAGCGCTCCAGATGAACCTGATGACAGATCCCGTTGCCGGGGCGGGAAAAATAGGCTCCGAAGCGGGCTGCCGCCGACTGCAGGTAGCGGTGATCGTCGGCGTTTTCAAAGCCCGTCTGCAGGGTATTGTGATCCACATAGCTGACGGAAAGTTCGGTGCGGACGCGGGGCACCTTCATCTGTTCAAACTGCAGATAGGCCATCGTGCCGGTGGCATCCTGCGTCAGCGTCTGGTCGATCCTTATAGCGATCTCCTCGCCCGGCGCCAGACGGCCGGAGAGGAGGTGTTCCTTGAGTACTTTAGCGGTCAAATGATCCGCCATCACGGGGTTCCTCCTTCACCTAGAAGCTAATTAAGATTGGCTAAACTATAGCAAAAGAGACTTTGAGCGTCAACTCGCCGCGAGCGCTCACCTGTGATCTTACCACTGCCCCGCCGGAGCTCCGGGTGCGACGCGGGGACGCACCTCCCGGTTCATTTCGTCCACTGCACTGCGGGAGGTCCCTTGTGGCTCAGGAGATCTCGTGGCTTAGGGAATTTCTGTCATCCTTGAGTCGGAGGGACGGTGACTTTGACTCACTAGCGAGCCCCGCCGCTACTCAGCAAAATGAGCCGGGAGATCCGTCCCTGTGGCTCAGCAAAATGAGCCGGGAGATCCGTCCCTGTGGCTCAGGGAATATTTGTCATCCTGAGGACGCAGTCCGAAGGATCTGCAGTCCAGCGCTCCTTTTAAGTTGCCCTATACTTTTTCTAGCCGGGAGGGGGAGTACAAAGCGAAATGGGTCCGTGATGCAGCAGTAACGTTTTAGATGCTTCGCTACGCTCAGCATGACAGCGGTGGCGGGATCTCGTTTCAGAAGTGAGTCAAAGTCAACGTCCCCTTGACTCGTTGCCGGCCGCATAAGTTAGTTTATGTCAGTTTACATGCAAATATTTTAGATTTAGGGCTTGACTTCAGTTAGCTGATCTCACGGTTCATTTTGCCCACTGATGGAACTGACCGAGCAAACGCAAGCAGGCAGCCTCCCCGGGATGCACCGCGGGGATGAGATGAGATCACGGCTCCGGATTTGCCCCCGGAGAGCCGATTCTCCCCTTGACAGCGTTTAACAGGTATATTTATACTTTATATAACAACTTGATCCGAACGTGATTTCGGCGGACAGAAAAACAAGGCCGCGGCGGTTGGGCAGCCGCAGGCGTGAAAGGCATAAACTTTCTTGAGCAAGGGTGGTAAAATATTGATGGACTTTGCTCGGGTTTTTAATTATATTTTCTTTTTTAGTCAGAAAAGAGTTTAAAAAAAGGAAAATTGAACGCTGAGTAGAATTATAAAGCGATTACTTCATGAAATGGTTATCTCAGGCAAACCTGAAAAGGAGGGCGAATTCTCACGCGCAAGCTTAACTCGGACATCAAGGAGATAGAAACGGTTATCTCTCAAGTCAAGGGAGTTCTCTCGTCGCAGGTTGTCTGCGAAGAAGGCGACATTGTGGAGATACATGTGCTGGCCGATCATACCCGTACTCCCAAGCAGATCGTCAGGGATATTGAATCGGCGACACTGATCAAGATTGGCGCCGCTTTGGATCACAAGCAGATCAGTGTGGCTCAGCTGGGGGAAAAAGAGCAAGCCACTTTTGTTTCCTGTCCCAGGTTTCAGTTTGAAAGAATTGGCAGCTCTACCGGTGAGGGCGAGCTGCAAATTGAGCTTGCAATCAGCTCGGATGAGGAGGTATTTGTTGCGACAGCCACCGGTCCCAACACCAGGCAGTACCGGTTGCGTCTGGTGGCGGAGGCGACCCTGCATGCTGTTGAAAAATATCTGAACAGCAGCAATAAATTTGTTGCCGCAGATGTGCAGAAAGTTCGGATGGGCGAGCAAGAGATCATAGTCGTATTGGTATCACTTTGTTTTGGTTCCAGGGAGGAGATCATCCCGGGATCCGCCTTAAATAAGGGCGATGAAATGGAGGCAACTGTCAGGGCAACACTCGATACAATTAATCGCAGATTATTCGCCATTGAGCGTGTATAGCTTTGAAGCCGGAAGCATTCCTTAATTTTCTTTAACAACGAGCGGAACAACGAGCGGAAAAACAAGCGGAGCGCACCGGCGGTCTAGCGGAAGCCGCTGAGAACCAGATTAAAGGAGGAAAAACCATGAAAGGTTCTTTCCTGAAGGTTCTCCTGGCGCTGGCCACCCTGCTCCTTGCCGGCGGCGCTTGGTACACTTGGGGCTAAGATAAGCCCTGCTTCCGGCTTCAAGTTATCATCTCTGCCAAAAGGAGCATCGGATATGAACAGATCTCTTCCACTCCCTGTCAAAATATACCTAATCATCCTCAGCCTGGCCGCTCTCGGTTTATCGGTCTATCTCTTTTTTGTCACCAACTGGGCCGAGGTGAACTGGTACTCCCTGCTCCTCTTTTTGGCCTTGACGTTTTTAGCCGCTTCCTTTCCGGTGAAGTTGCCCAACAGGGTTGCGGTCTCTGTCAGTTTTGCTGTCGCCTACGCTGCCATTTTACTTTTCCAGCCTTTGGCCGTTATCATCATCAATGTGTTTGGCGATATGTTTTCCCTGCGCAGAGGAAGAAACATTTCTCAGTTCCTGTTCAATGCCGCCCAGCTGACCCTGTCGAGCGGGCTGGCGACGCTGGCTTTTCAGCAGGTCAACCCCGGAAAGCTTGAATTCACACTCACTTTCCTGACGGCGGCGGCGGTTCCGCTGTTGCTCAGTTTTCTGCTGAACAGCGCCTTCATCACCATTGTTATCGCTCTGACCAGGCATGAACAGCCTTTTCAGGTCTGGCGCAGCAATATGCGCTGGAGCGCACCCGGTTTTATCAGCATGGCCCCCTTGGGCCTTTTTGTTGCCCTGATCTATCAAAATATCGGGGTGTGGGGGCTGGTTCTTTTTTTTATCCCCATGATCATCGCCCGGCAGTCGTTTATTTCGTATCTGAATATGCGCCAACTTTTTATGGAGACGATCCAGAGCCTCTCGGCGACCATCGATGCCAAAGATCCCTACACCAGGGATCATTCTTGCCGGGTGGCGGAGTATTCCACTGCTCTGGCCCGGGAGCTCGGCTGGTCCGAGGAGAGAGTGGCGATCCTGGAGCATGTTGCTTTGATTCATGATCTGGGGAAGGTAGCCATCCCGGAGATGATTCTGAAGAAGAAAGGGAAGCTGACCGAGGCTGAATATGAACAGATGAAAGAGCACAGCATCATCGGTTTCAACATCATCAAGGATATCCAGTTTTTGTCCGGAAGTGCGGAGATAGTCAAACATCACCACGAGCGGTGGGATGGAACGGGGTACCCCGAAGGGCTGAAAGGCAATCAAATCCCTGAAGGAGCGCGAATTCTGGCGATAGCGGATGCTTTTGACGCCATGACCAGCGATCGGTTGTATCGCCAAGCTTTGGGAA
>JAAZIG010000107.1 GCA_012510325.1 Bacillota bacterium | reverse complement strand
GGGCAGCAGTCCGGAGCAGGTGCTCAAGGAAGGTCTTATTGCGGGCATGGATGTGGTTGGTGAGGAGTTTGAAAGCGGGGATCTGTTTTTACCCGAGATGCTCGCTTCTGCCTTAACCATGAAGACGGGGGTTGGCATACTAAAGCCCCTGATGCAGGATTCGCCTGCGGATTCAGAAGGGAAAGTGGTTATCGGCACCGTTGAGGGGGATATCCACGACATCGGCAAAAATCTGGTTGTGATGATGTTGGAGGGGGCCGGTTTTGAGGTCTTGGATTTGGGTGTGGATGTGGCTCCGGAAACATTTGTGAAGTCGGTTCGTGAGACGGGATGCCATATTCTAGGGCTTTCTGCGCTGCTCAACTCGACGATGCCTGTGATCAAAACGGTCATCGATGCTCTCGCCGAGGCGGGGCTGCGCGACAGCGTGAAAGTGCTCATCGGTGGAGCGCCGATTACCCAGGCATACTCGGATGAGGTGGGCTCGGACGGTTATGCTGCTGACGCCGCCGGAGCGGTGGCCAGGGCAAGGAATTTTGTTGCTGCAAAATAGCGCAGGTGAAAATGGTGGCGGATATTATAGCCTGAACCTTAACCATGGATCGCTTTTGATATAAAAAAGGGGGATATATAGTGAGTACCAGTTACGATCGTTTGCACCCTTTGAGCGCGCGGGATCTGAATAAGATCCATTGTGCGACTGTTGATATTTTGGAAAATGTGGGGGTGGCCTTCGATTCCCAAAAAGCTGTTGATATATTCAAAGAGCACGGGTTTAAGGTAGATGGGAAAAAGGTATATTTTACTGAGCGGGCTATCGAGAACGCTTTGGAGACTGTTGGGCGGGAATATACCCTTATATCCAGAAATCCAAACCAAAAAAATATAGTGATGAAGCAGGGGACCTATCTGATTGGGCTGGGTCGTTCAGCCCCATTCATAATCGATCACGATGGTCAGAGAAGAAGTCCGACAACAGAGGACTTTTTAAATGTCATCAAAGTTGGTCATTCGCTGGATGTAATTCAGACCTGTGGTCCTCTTATTTATCCGACAGATGTCCCCTTTGAAACGGTGGACATGTACATGTGCTATCTTACCCTGAAGTATACAGACAAGCCGGGCATCATGAGGCCTGGCTACGGTATAGATATGCTCTGTATTGCGTTCGGGATCACCAGGGAAGAGATGAAGAGACAAGCTGACAAGGGTTATGCCTACGCGTTTGGTGGATTGAATCCGACTTCCCCCCTGGTGGTAGGGGAAAGTCAATGTGACAGCTTGATTGAACAGGCCGGAGTGGGCATTCCTCTGAGCGTCTCACCCATGCCTGTAGCTGCCAGTACTGCCCCTTGCACTTTGCCTGGAACGCTGGTTTTGCAGAACTGCGAGGTCATGGCACCTCTGGTGCTTTCACAGCTGGTTAATCCGGGTGTCCCGGTTGAATATGGCACTATCTCCAGTGTGGCTGAAATGAAGACCTTGGCAGCCATATATGGATCTCCCGAGGTCAGACTGATTGAATATGCTTCGGCTCAGATAGCCCAGTTTTATGGTTTGCTCAGTCGGGGTGATGTGGGACTGACGGATTCGATCACCAGTGATTTCCAGGCCGGAGCTGAATCGATGTTCCAGTTCTTAAACACAATCCGTAGTGGGATCAACTACCTTCCGGGTTGCGGCCACTTGGGCAGCTTTCTTGGGGGATCGTTGGAAAAGATTGTTCTCGATGCAGAACTTGCGGAATATGCCGCCAGGTTTTTTACTCCATTAGAATTTACTGAAGATAATATGGCTGTCGATCTGATTAAAAAAGTGGGTATTCAGGGACAGTTTATGACAGAGCCTCACACCCTGAAGCATTTCAGGAGCGAGTTTTACAATCCCGCTGTGTTCAGCAGGATGACCTATGAGAAATGGGCAGAACGGGGCAGTAAGGATGCGCTGAGCAGGGCACATGAGAAAGTGGTAGATTTACTGGACAGTTATGAACGTCCGGAAATGGATAAGGATATCGAAAAAGATCTGGATAATTATTTCAACAAGAATTACAACGACAAGTAAACCGGGCAACGCATCAGCTGAATGGGGCTAATTCGGATGATTTATCTTTCACGAAACGGGACCGTTCATATTAGGAGATGCTGATCTATTTACAATTTGCCCCAGGGTGATGTTAAGCAATCTGTGTCCATTTCGATCTGCGGATGCGGGAGAAATGGACCAAGGATGCCTATGCCAGATAGGTACAAAAAGGAGGAACTGAAAAATGGCTTTAAGCAAAGTAATCGACAGCGTGGTCAATGCGGATACGGAGGCCGTAGCAGGACTGATCCGTGAGGCCCTTGACGGGGGCAGCAGTCCGGAGCAGGTGCTCAAGGAAGGTCTTATTGCGGGCATGGATGTGGTTGGTGAGGAGTTTGAAAGCGGGGATCTGTTTTTACCCGAGATGCTCGCTTCTGCCTTAACCATGAAGACGGGGGTTGGCATACT
>JAAZIG010000106.1 GCA_012510325.1 Bacillota bacterium | reverse complement strand
CTCAACGGAGCTCAAGGGGAGCTGATCCACCACCCGCCCGTCCCGGCAGAGCTCCAGCCGGGCTCCGGTCAGGACAAACTGCTGCTCGCTCCGGACCTCCATCAACCAGACGCTGACGCTGTTTTTTTCCACCTCGATCTGACTGTCCAGGGAGCTGTAGTAAAGGTAGCCCACCTTATCCAGGGGGATCGATTCAGGTTTACCGGTGCGCACAAGATCCCCGTCAACCACAGAGATATAGTATTCATACTGTTCCTCGGGTACAAAATCCGGGTAGCCGAGGATTACCTGCTCCGGCGGACTGTTGGTGCCGGACAGGGCAGCCTGGGAGTAATGATGCATCCACTGCGGTTCAGGCTTGAAATCCAGATTCAAAAGGGCATGAAAATGGCCGCCGGCGTCTTCTTCCGCCTCCAGAGCGGTGTAGTTCTCACTGCCGCGGCGGTAATTGATCAAGACTGTGCTACCCTGGCGGTACTCCCTGATATAGCAGCCTATCTTGATGGAGATCTGCTCCGCGCCCAGCTCCACTATCTCGATCTCTTCGAACTCCCCCCAGGAGGTCTGCTCCTGGATCGCCTGAAAAACATTGGAGATCTCGCCGCTGAGCTCCCGGCGCAGGTTGTTCATATTCCCCTGTATCCCCGCCAGATTATCGCTTAAGCTGTTGATGGAGAATAGATTGCTCAGGGCGAATACAATTACCACAGCGAGCAAGATAAGAATTACGGTGTGCTCCTTCTTAGTCATGACAATACCTCCCGCGACATTTTGAAAAGGCGGGTTGGGGCAACCGCACCGCCCGTCTTAGAGACGCTCCCGGCCGGGTCAATCGGGACGGGCACCCCCGCTGAAGGGGGCGCGGTCCTTGAAACAGGTCGAGGCACCCGTAACACTAGCATACCATATCAAAAGAAGGGCAGTCTACAGCAGCCGATGAAAGCACCGGATGCGTCGGCGCTAACGCTGCAGCTCCAGCGCTTCGGGATCAGTTTTCAGCAAAGCGTCTTTGTCAAAAAGAAGATCATAATAGTTTCCCGCGAGCCAGCTCTCAATCTGGTCGTCGTAATGCGGCGAGAGCAGATGGCCAGACTGCCCCCCGGCGATGACGCCCCGGGCGCGCACAGCATCTTTTTCCATAACGGCGATGAAGCGCAGCCCGGCCACGCTGTTCACCTTGAAGGGATCGGCCAGTGCATAGGCGGCCCGCCCGACGGTCATATGGTCGCCGCCGTAGGGGTAGGGCCCCCGGTTGACCAGGGAGCCGAGCAGGGGCACCTGACCCAGCACATTTTCAAAGGTGATTGTCTGCAGCTTTTGCCACTGCCACTGTTCCGGTTTCTTCCCCAGTTGTTGCATCAGCCGGGCGACGGTGCGCCGGTAGGAGCAGAGGAGGAGGGCTTCAAAATCGCCGTCGAACCAGGCCGAATCGCCCTTTTCCAGGAGATATTCCGTGGCATTGTAGGCCAGGTAATCGTTGCCGATGAATTGCTGATAGAGGGTGCCGCCCATCTTCTCCTGAAAGATCTCTTCCATGAGCTCAAGGTACCACTGCTGGAAAATGGCCGGCGCGGCCAGCTCCGGGAGGTTGACCGGATTCTCAGACCACGTTTTCAGGAGGGCCAGCGCCTGCTGCTCCGCTTCGCTGAGCTCGTCTATTTTTACGGAGAGGGCATCCACCCAGCCAGGCAGCCGGCGGGCGGCATGGGGGTTGTACCAGTCGATCTGCATCTCCTGGAAATCCTCCACGGTAAACTGAGACCCCGCGGAGAGGAGCTCGACAATGCGCTCCATCCGGTAAGGGGGGGCTACGTCGAGGGCGATCATGTAGGGATAGCCCTCGCTCTCCACGCGGTGGTTGGCGGTGGCGATATAGCCGTCGGCGGGATTGAACAGCGCCGGGAGCTCCCGCATGGGGATATAGCCGTCCCAGCGGGTTTCCGAGGTCCAGCCCGGCTGGGGCAGCAGGCCCCGGCCCTGACTCCTTATGGGAACCTGCCCGACCACCCGGAAGCCGATATTTCCGGCCACATCGGCGTAGACCAGAGTCTGAATGGGAGCGGTGAAAAAGTCGAGCGACACGACAAACTGCTCCCAGTTCTGCGCTTCGTTGATCCCCAAAATGGCATCAACGGTGCTCGCTTCGAGATCGTAGGCGTTCCAGCGCAGGCTCAGGGGGGGAGCGGAGGCGACGAGGGGGCCGTTTTTGGTGAGCACGATCTCCAGGTGCTCCGGTTCGTCTTTCCCCCTGATCATGATCTCCTCGGTGAGCACCTCCGCTTCATACCATTCCCCGTCGTAGAGGAAGCGGCGGGGGTTCTCCAGATCCTGCTTTTCCAGATAGAGGTCTTGGTTGTCGCCGATATTGGTCATCCCCCAGGCGATAAATTCATTGTGGCCGATTATGACGCCCGGTGAACCGGGAACCGACCAGCCGTAAACATCCATGGTCCCCTCCAGGGAGAGATGGTTTTCAAACCAGATCCCCGGCAGGCTCAGATTGAGGTGCGGATCGTTGGCCAGAACAGCGGTGCCGGTAGCCGAGAGCTCCGGGGCGATGACCCAGCTGTTGCTGCCCAGGCTGGGCAGGACCGCTAGCGATTGCAGATCGGCTGTTGCCAGGAGCTGCTGCAGGTTCTCCGCAGCAGCGGGAGCGGCTTTTTCCTCCGTCCAGACTGCCGGGGTCTCCCAACCTTCAAAGGGCGGTAGGAGCTCGCCAAAGAGATCCCCGGAGAGCGCTTCCCGCAGCGCCAGGCGGATCGCCTCGATCTGCCAGTTATCACCTAAATTATAGGCGAGGAGGGTGACAATGCCGGCGCTGTCCTCCGCCGTCCAGGGCTCCGGAGTGATCCCCAGCAGGCGCATCTCCGGCGGCAGGGGGCCTTCTTGCAGGTAGGCGTTGACCCCGTCGGCGAAGGCCTCGAGGCACTGCCTTCCTTCGGGAGAGGTTTTCTCCAGCACCAGGGCGGTGACGCGCTTCAGTCCGATTGTGCGCAGCAGGATATCGGTCTCCAGCATCGATTTTCCGATGAGCTCGCTTAAGCGCCCCTGCACAAAGCGCCGGTGCGTCTCCATCTGCCAGAGCCTTTCCCGGGCCTGGACAAAGCCCTGGGCAAACATCAGATCGTCCCTGGTCGCAGCGTAGATGTGGGGCACCCCCCGGCTGTCCTGATAGACGGTGACCTCCTGCTGAAGCCGGTCATGGCAAAAGAGACCGGCGGCCTGTGGAACGGCCTGACGCAGAGCGCCGTATCCATAAGCCGAGGCCGCCACCAGAAGGG
>JAAZIG010000105.1 GCA_012510325.1 Bacillota bacterium | reverse complement strand
AAGCCCACCCGAATATACGAATCGTCGTATTTAACCACCTTTCCCGTACCAAAAGTCTTGTGCATCACTTTTTTGTTGACCAGATCCATCAATTTTCCTCCCCATATTTGCTTATATTACCGGCTGCTTGCCCTTTCCTTATTTTGCATTGGCTCGTGTTAGCCATATTGCGGTAAACGGCGGCTGTGGCTTTGCTGCGCTGAGAACGACAATAGCGGATACTTCACTAGGCCTGGCATGACAGTACCGGTTATTTTCACGGCGCTGAAGATCCTCGAAAACTTAACGCAATGTGACAGTTCACCGCTTTTTTTCCGGCCCGCCGGAAAAATATTAAAAAAATCGTTGCGCCCCCTTCCTGCGAAGCAGAATCCGAGCGACGATTGTCTTTATTATAGCACTACCGGGCAATTAATTCAAAAAATCAGGTTGACATCGCTATCTACTTCATTATAAAATTAACAATTCGCTAATTTTTGGCCGCCTCTCCCCCCGAAATATCGACGGGTTTAATTGCGGAAGAAGGCCAATAGCACAGCAGCCGACGGACTCCTTGTCTGTGACTGCTGTGGCGGAAACCACTTCACTATTTTTGATCACCTTCAAAAAAATTTCTTTTTCAAAAGCAAGTGCCCTGGTTCTGCAGAGGGATTACCCCATAGATGGCGAATGGTAAAAAACAAAATACCATTTCCCTACCGGGATAGCAGAGCCGGGGAAGTTTTAACAGTTTTAAGAAAAATTAATGGGGAGGGACAGAGCATGTCTAAACAGGTTTTGCTGCGGTCGACGATCTCTCTTTTGCTGATCGTCCTATTTTCGATTGCATCGGTGATGGCCAACGGGGGCGATACCATTTTCTTTGAAGATTTCGAGAGCTATGCTGAAGGCGCCTATCCGACCTCTTTTGCAATCAGATATAACGGAACGGGCGATGCCAATCAAAAAGTGATCGCGACAGTGGGGTGGCAAGGCGGCGAGACCAACGTGTTCAGGTTGCAGGGAGCAGGCGGCTGGTCGTCCGAGCAACTTTATACTCTCCCTTCTGCACTTCCGGAAGTGCTGGTGATCAGCGCCCGGGTTAAGCCGGTCAGCGGAAGCAGTCCGGGACGCATCGGCCTGTACAACCCCAATGTAGGGACATGGGGCACGAGGATCTCCGCGGTTTTATTTGAAGGCGGGTTTATTCAAGCGCTCAAAGATGGTACCGACATCAAGGTGGACCTGAATCGTTCGTATACAGCCGGCAACTGGTATCTTGTAGAGATGAAACACGATATGATTCAAAAAACCTATGATGTTTATCTAGATGGGGAGAAAATTGGGGAAGAGATAGCGATGCACCCAACGGTAACCTCAACGCATCTTAACTTAACCTCCGGAAATATCGGCACAAATGAGATCTATTTTGACGATGTCCTCGTCACACTGCCTGACACAACCCCGCCGGTTCTCACTGCAGGATTGGCGAAAAGAACCGCGGATACGGGGGCAACGGTAACCTTTACCTCCAATGAAGCGGGCTCTTATTATTACGCTGTAGCCGACAGCGGCGCTCCGGAACCGGAGGTGGACACCGGCGGCAGCGGTACAGCGTGCACCGCAGCGGAAACAGAAATCACCCTGGATGGCTTAACTCCGGGAACAAAGGAGATCTATATTAAAGTTAAAGATGCTGCGGGTAATGTGAGCGCGGTGTTGAAGATGGAAATACCCCCCTTTTTACCGGGGGTCATTCAATTTGATTCCGGCGGTCTCGGCACTTACGAAGGGGCCCAATCATACATTTATGTACTCCGTACCGGCGGCACCGACGGCGTTGTCTCGGTAGCCTATACGGCGGTGGAGGGCACCGCTAAAGCGGGCCTTCATTACGGTCCGCCGTACAGCGGTACCCTGACCTGGGCAGACGGTGATGGCTCTTACAAATATATCCCCTATCTCATTTATGATGATGATATTTACAGCGGCTATCTGGACTATTCCTATATCCTGTCCGATCCTGTGGGCGGTGCGGTCCTGGGGGAGAGAAGCGTCTATCCGGTCAGGATCAGCGATAACGATCCTCCCCCTGTGCCGGCCGGGCTTGCCGCCGCAGCAGGTGACGGGGAAGTTACATTGACCTGGAGTATGGTCAACAGCGCCCGGTACATACTCTATTGTTCCACCAGCCCGGAGGATTTTACCGACGCGGAAAGGGTGGAACTCTATGAAGAAGATGAAACCTCCTACACTTTTACGGGTCTGGAAAATGGATCTGCCTACCATTTTGCCATCGGATCGGGACATGATATTTATTACAGTGCTCTATCAGAAACGGTTACGGCAACGCCTGCAGCACCCGCCTATGCCCTGACCCTGATCGCCGGAGAAGGGGGCCGGGTGGCAGGCGGCGGCAATTTTGCGGCCGGGGAGACCCCGGAAATTCTGGCAATCCCTGACAGCGGCTATGAATTTGCCGGCTGGACCTCGCCGGACGATATTGTTTTTGAAGATGCCGCCAGTGTCGGCACGACCATGACCATGCCGGCATTCGCTGTCACTGCGACTGCCCATTTTGTTAAGGTTGCCACCACACCGGAAGAAGAGGACCGGGCCGAAGAAATTGAGGAGCCTGAACCAGAGGCCGCCTTGCCAAAAACCGGCGGGACACCGGCGGAAATGATCAGCGGAGTGGGCATGTTACTAGCCGCCGCCGGTGCTGCCATATCCAGGAAGAGGAAGCGGTAGTCGGCGCATTAGCAGATGAAATGCCTGGAGTCCATGTAACGGGCTCCAGGCATTTTGTACATGCGGGCATTGGGCAATAGCCCTACGGGTGCAGAAGTAATGCCGAAGCAGGTTTTATCAGTCTGGCCTGCTGAAAAGCTCTTTTGATGTTCGATCTTGCCTTCAATATTCGTGACTGGCTTAGCCGTCGCCGGCAACTCTATTTTCCCTGTCACCTTAAAGAAACCTATACTTTTATTGGGCCAAAAGCACCCTTTTGCTTCATTGTTTCAATCTCCGGTTCGCTGTAGCCAAGAGACTGAAGGACATCCCTTGTGTCCCCGCCCAACGCGGCCCCAACCCTTTCATATGTTGGGCTGTACCCGGAGTACTTGATGGGATGGGCGATCTGTTTCACCATTTTGCCGCCGGGTCCGGGCACATCGACCAGCAGCTCTCTTTGAACCGCTTGTTCGCTCGCCACCGCTTCGGAAAATGTCAGGACCGGCTCGGCACAGGCATCGACAGTCTTAAACACTTCCATCCAGTGCTGCAGCGGTTTCTCCTTTATTTTTTCTTTGATCTTCTCTTTCAGCGCTGTTACAAAATCGGGTTGAAGGAATATCTTGGCCAGAAGTTCTTCCGGTCCGCTCTCTCCGAGAAGGTGCCCCAAATTTAGGGTTTCACAGAAGCTGCTCAGAAATTGCGGCTCAACCCCGCCGAAAGAAAGGTATCTTCCGTCCGCAGTTTCGTAAAAACCGTAAACAGAGCCTCCGCTGAGCGGCTCTGTTTCATAGCCGGCACTTTCGCCTCCGGAGAGCTCCTTGGCTGCACTGACCGCATGGTAGGGGTAGAGGCAATCGGTCATCGATACATCGATGTACCGGCCCTGGCCGGTTCTGCTTCTGTGGATGACCGCGGAAAGGAGGCCGACGATTGCGTTGTACGATCCCGAGCCGATATCTGCCACCTGTATGCCCATGACAACAGGACCGCTCTCTTTTTTCCCGGAATAGGACATGATGCCGGCCCGGGAGAGGTAGTTGATATCATGACCGGCTCTTTCCCTTAACGGCCCCGTTTGACCGTAACCGCTCAGGGAACAGTAGATCAGGCTGTTGTTGATTGCGGAAAGTGTTTCATAGGACAGGCCGAGGCGCTCCATAACGCCGGGACGAAATTGTTCTATGACAATGTCATAGTGCTCCAGAAGCCGTTCTATTACGGTAAAGGAATCCTTAACTTTTAGGTCGAGGGCCACTGATTTTTTGTTGCGATTTAGATATGCATGGCCGAAGGAGATCTGTCCTTCGTCGTCAACGAAGGGGGGCAGGATCCTGACAGGATCGACCCGTGTTGGGGACTCTATGCGGATCACATCCGCTCCGAGATCTGCCAGGACCATGGTGGCATACGGTCCGGGCAGCTGCGCGGTAAAATCAAGGATTTTCAGACTGCCGAGCAACCCATCATTCATTTTCAGTTCCACCTTTCAATCCAACTTGCAGCGCTCATCTCATCCTGTTGTAAATGCTACAGCGGCTTCATCATCTCATTTAGTCTGGTCATGAACCCGGTATCACCTTCTATGGTCATTTT
>JAAZIG010000104.1 GCA_012510325.1 Bacillota bacterium | reverse complement strand
CTGTGCCGCAGATTCTTCGCTGCGCTCAGAATGACCGTGAGGGGGGCACTCAGAATGACCGCGCGAGAGGCGTGCAGAATGCACCGCAGGAACGGATTCTCCCGGTGAGCCAGGGGGACGGATCTCCTGGCCCATTTTTCGGAGCTCCCCTCCCAAGCACCAGGCATTTTTGGTGCGTCAGGGGGACGGATCCCGCGGCTCATTTTGGGAAGTAGCGGCGGAGGCAGCCACCCGTCGGGAGTCACTTTCAGAATTATCTAAATACTGGTTGCAATATGCCGTTACTTGAAGGATAATCAGAGTAAGTAACTGGGAGGTGCGAAGATGAGTCCAAAAGTGAGTTCTCCGCGGACCGGAAGGAAAAAGGGGTTAACAACAGGGTACCTGGTTCTTATCGTTTTGCTGGTCATCGCCGCCATAGCGCTGGCCCATCTGCGGCTCGATCTCCCCGTGGAAAAGTTGGCCCAGGAATTCACCAATGAATATTCACATTTCGTCGAGGTCGACGGGGTGGAGGTCCACTACCGGGAGGAGGGGGCGGGTGAACCGCTGGTGCTGCTTCACGGCTGGTCGGCCTCGCTACACACCTGGGACGGTTGGGCAAAGGAGCTGCAGGAAGACTTTCGGGTGATCCGGCTGGACCTGCCCGGCTTTGGCCTCACCGGCCCCGTTGCGGGAGCGGAGTATTCCCTCGAATTTTATGCGGATTTCCTCAACCGCTTTCTGAGCGCACTGGAAATAGAACAGTGCTGCATGGCCGGCAATTCCTTAGGCGGGGGGATTACCTGGTTCTTTACGGCGAAATATCCGGAAAAGGTTCGCAAGATGATTCTGGTCGATGCCGCCGGATACAATTTTGAGCTGCCGGCCATAACCAAGCTGGCGCAACCAAAAGTTGTCCGCTATGCGATCAGGCATCTTACGCCCCGCTACGCCATCGGCGTGCTGGTGCGGCAGGTTTATGGAGATACAAAAAAAGTGACCGCCGCGACCGTCGACCGCTACTACCGCCTGCTGCTTCGGGAGGGGAACCGGGTTAACCTGTTCGATATCCTCGATCAGGCTAGCGGGCCGGATGATGCCGCTGTGACGAAGCTGTTGAAACACGTCGAGATTCCGGCTCTGATCATGTGGGGTGAACAGGACGGCTGGATCCCTCTGGAGCTGGGCCACCGCTTTGCGGAGGAGCTCTCCGAAGCCAGATTGATCATCTATGAAGGGGCCGGCCATATCCCCATGGAGGAGCTTCCGGAGACAACCGCCGCAGACGCCAGAAATTTCTTGCTGGAGTAGCGAAACTAACTGTCTACTGCGATGACGGGGGCTTAGTCCCCCGTCATTTCTCTTTAGAGAGGGGCGCTCTACTCAAAAGAACAGACGCGCTCGAGACCGAGGATCTCCCTGGCCTCCTCCGGTGTCGCCACCTTCATCCCGGCGTGCTCGATGAGGGCCGCCGCCCGGCGGACAAACTGGGCGTTGGACTCGGCCAGCTCCCCGGCGGCAAAGTAGACATTGTCTTCCATCCCCACGCGCAGGTGGCCGCCTAAAGCCAGCGTCGTCAGCATGACCGGCACATGAGCCCGGCCGATGCCGAAGGCCGACCAGGTCGCGTCTGCGGGGAGCAGGTTTTTCAGAAATAGCAGGTTGTCAATCGTCGCTTTCATCCCCCCAGCCGCTCCCAGAACCAGCTGATAGTGAACCGGGGCTTGCAGCACACCGGTCTCCACGTAGTGGGCGGCATTGTAGACCATCCCGGCGTCGAAGATCTCCACCTCGGGCTTGATCCCACACTCGAGCATGGTCCGGCCCAGCTCTTCCATGAAGTCGGGTGTGTTGAGAAAGACAAACCGGTGCATCCAGTTCATCGTGCCGGCGTTGTAGGAGGCCATCTCAGGCCGAATGGAGCGGATATGGGCCTGGCGGGTCTCGTCGGTGGCATCGAGGGCGCCGGATGTGGAGAGGTTGATGATTATATCGATGCCGCTTTTTTTAATGAGCCGCACAGCCTCTTCAAAGCGTGCGGCGTCCATGGTGGGGAGACCGTACTCATCCCGCATGTGCAGGTGACAGATGGCGGCGCCGGCATGATAGCAGGCTTCCACATCTTCGGCGATCTCCTGAGGCGTCATCGGCACGTTCGGGTTCTCTCTTTTGGTGGGCCAGGCGCCCGTGGGCGCGACAGTAATGATCCGTTGATCCATCATTTCTTCCCCCTTGTTTGGTTGCTTCGCCGCTCGGGTAAAGACGCGGTGAGCCTCTGAGACATACGGCGGCGCCTCACTCGTCTAAGATCGCCACCGCCCGGCACCAGCCGGCGCTGGCCGCCTTGATCTTTACCGGCAGACAGATGACCTGATAGCCGCTCAGCGGAAGCTTATCCAGATTGGTCAACTTTTCCAGATGGCAGTAGGCTTTCTCCCTTCCGACACGGTGCGCTTCCCAGATGATCGCGCTGTCGCCAGTGCGGGCGAACTCCTCCGCCTGCAGCTCCAGGGGCACATCCCAGCTCCAGGCATCGGTGCCCATGACCCGGATCCCCCGGTCGATGAGCCAGTGCGTCGCCTCGGCGCTCATGCCGGCGCCGGCGAGGAGATACTCTTTCCGCCCCCAGGACGGTGCCGCCCCGGACTGCAGCAAAACGATCTCGCCCGGTTTGAGGGTGTAGCCGACGCGGCTGAAGTATTGTTCCAGATCGCCGGCCATGATCTTGTAGCCGTCGGGCTTGTCGGACATGTCGACCTTCACCCCGCTGCCGATGCACCACTCCAGGGGAATCTCATCGATGGTCCAGGCCGGTTCGCCGTTGTTCTGGGTCGGGTAATAGTGATACGGCGCATCCAGATGGGTGCCCGAATGCGTGGTCAGCATCGCTGTCTCCACCGCCCATCCGTTGCCCTCGGGGAGATCATCCACCCCGATGAGCCCTTTGAAGTACTCCGTCATCATCCCGGCGGTATCGGCGTGCCTTAAGTACTGCACCTTCGGTATCTGCAGCGGCGGATCGCTCGGCAGATCGTTTTCGATGGCGATGGAAAGATCAATTATCTTCATTTTCTCTCCCACCTTTTTCTAGTATTGAGCGGGCTTTTTAGCAAAACTTGGGCCCTTCTCCTTCCCCATGCGCCGGGCAGAGGTGTCACAACAACCGCGCACCAGCGGCGGCGGCAAAGAAATGGTTTGCTGTAGACGGCTGCTTCTGGTGGGTAGGTTGATCTTGTTGGCAATATGGGGAATATTCGCCTCTTATTGTAACATGGCGCAGCAGCGGGAACAAGAGCCCTAAAGCCACCACCGGGACGGCTCTCTCTGGAGATTCCGACGCCAGGGGTGCTGAATTGGCTCTCGGTTCAGCGATTCAGGCAGGAATACAGGCAACATCTCTTGAACTGAATATTCAATATGTTGTCTCCGGGGGGGGCGTGTCAATGGAATAGTACCTGCTGGCTTTAAAGAAGTACACGGTTTTTGACGGGCGGGCACGGCGGAAAGAGTTCTGGATGTTTGTTCTTTTTAACATCATTATCTCCTTTGCCCTCGGCGTTGTTGACGGTTTTGCCGATTTGATCCTGATCACAGCCGGGGGTTACGTTATCGGGATACTCTCCGGCTTGTATTATCTGTTTATCTTGATCCCCACGGTGGCTTTATGGGTCAGAAGATTGCATGACACCGGCAGAAGCGGCTGGTATCTTTTCCTATTACTTATACCGCTGGTCGGAGTGATTCTTTTCTTTGTCTTCTCGTGCACAGACAGCCAGCCGGGCGAGAACAGCTACGGCCCCAATCCCAAGGAGACAGCTTCTATTCCGCCGCCT
>JAAZIG010000103.1 GCA_012510325.1 Bacillota bacterium | reverse complement strand
CTGCTGTCGCCGGGGCTGCTCTGCCCGGGGATGAAATATACGACGGCGGATAAAATTCTTGCTTCATTGGAAAATATGGAGGACCGGGTTACTGTTTCCCCGGAGATCCGGGAACGGGCGGCAGCCTCCCTCCAGCGGATGCTGGAGCTTTCTTCAACGGAATAGGCCGGTCGCCTATTTGACTGACCGGCGGCTACGGGGGCGCTCCCTGCAGGAGTCTGTTTAGGCTGCCGGGCACCCCTTCCGTGATCCTAAGGAGGTATTAACTGATGCTCCCCAAACAATTTGTAAAAGAAATAGTTCTCGAGGCGCTCAAGGAAGATCTCAGATACGGCGATCTCACCACTGAAACAGTTGTCCCCCCGCTGGCGAAGGGGAGCGGTTCCATCTATGCCCGGGAGGAAGGGGTTATCGCCGGCCTTCCATTGGCGAGAGAAACTTTTTTGGCTCTGGATGAGTCTCTGGCCTGCACCTGCCTCATTGATGAGGGGGCTGCTGTTTCCAGGGGGCAGGCGGTGATGCGGATTAGCGGCCCGCTGCGGCCGATACTGTCTGCCGAGAGAACCGCCCTCAATTTTCTACAGCGTCTTTCAGGGATCGCCACGCTGACGGCGCTCTGGGCCGGTGAGCTGGAAAGTTTTTCGGCGAAGCTGACCGATACCCGGAAAACCACACCGGGGCAGCGGGCTTTGGAGAAATATGCCGTTCGCCGCGGCGGAGGGGTCAATCACCGCTTCTCGCTGGACAGCGGCATCCTGATCAAGGATAACCATATTCGCGCCGCCGGGGGGATCGCCGCTGCGGTGAAAAGAGCTCGCTCCAGTGCTCCTTTTGTCTGGCGGATCGAGGTTGAAGTGGCCGATCTGGAGCAGCTGCAGGAGGCGCTGGATGCCGGTGTCGAGGTGATTATGCTCGACAATATGACGCCGGCAGCGATTCGCAAGGCGGTAAAGATAACCGCCGGGCGGGCTTTGCTGGAGGCCTCAGGGAATATTGTCTTTGAGCATCTGCGGGAAATTGCAAAAACGGGGGTCGATTATATCTCCTGCGGTGCCCTGACGCATTCGTACCGTTCTCTGGATATGAATCTGCTGCTTGAGTGAGGAGCAGCCGGAGCGAGCCATCATGAGCGTTCACAAGGAGGTTTAAGCGAAAATGTCTCAGGAACAGCGCTATGATCTGGTGGTTTTGGGAGCAGGCCCCGCTGGTGTGGCTGCGGCGCTCTATGGAATCCGCGCCGGCCTGTCGGTCATTGTTTTGGAAAAAATGTTTGTCGGGGGGCGCCTCGCCTCGGTGGACCGGATCGACAATTACCCCGGTTTCCCCGATGGTATTACCGGACCGGAACTGGGGCTGCTTTTCCATCAGCACCTGAGCCGCTTTGCGGTGGAGATCAAGTCGGTGGGGGTGGAGCAAGTATCCCTTGGCGGTCCGCAAAAAATCATTCACACTACTGAGGGAGAGGTTCGCGGACGGGCGGTCGTCATCGCTACGGGGACCATTCCGAAGATGCTCCATGCCGAAGGAGAAGCGGATCTTTACGGCCGCGGCATCTCGAGCTGTGCCTCTTGTGATGCCGCTTTTTTCCGGGGTAAAGATGTGGCGGTGGTTGGAGGCAGCAGTGCTGCTCTGGAAGAAACTCTTTTTGTGGCCCGATTTGCCAAAAAAGTTTATCTGGTGCACAAGCGCGGCGCCTTCCGGGCGGTTCAACCGCTTCAGGAGAAGATCTTTGCTCAGCCCAACATTGAGGTGCTTTGGAACAGCTCCGTCTTAAAGATCGAGGGTGACAAACAGGTGTCCGGGCTGCGGTTGCAGCAGGAGGACGGCGAAGTGGAGCTGGCCGTGGACGGCGTTTTTATCCTCACCGGGCGAATTCCGGGCACCACCTTTCTCGACGGCGCCCTTGAGCTGGATGAAAAAGGGTATATTGTTACCGATGAAAATATGGAAAGCTCTCTTCCCCGGGTCTATGCCGCCGGCGATGTCCGCCGGACCACTTTGCGCCAGATTGTCACCG
>JAAZIG010000102.1 GCA_012510325.1 Bacillota bacterium | reverse complement strand
CTGGGCGCCAAGATAATCAGATCCTTTGCCCTGGGGATGCCGGTTTTGGCGGCACAGATGCTGCTCATGTCCATGTTTCAGGCTCTCGGCAAAGGGGTGCAGTCCCTGGTGATATCGCTGGGGCGGCAAGGTTTCTTCTATGTCCCTTTTCTGGCCATCTTCAGCACACAGTGGGGCTTTAACGGATTCATCCGGGCGCTGCCGGCAGCGGACGTGGCCACAACTCTGCTCTCGCTGACTCTGTTTTACTTCCTGAGACAGGAGCTGCAGGGTTTGCCTCGCATTGGGTGAAGAAAGCTGAATACAACACAGACCCTTCTTATTGCAAGTGCTTGCTCGCGGTTCGGCGATCACTGCCGGGGTGAACTATCGCGGAAAAGCTGGTGGCAAAAGAATGCGGATATGCATGAATTAGTGATGCAGGGAAAGCCGGCTCATCATCGTAACGATATCATGGGGTTGGCTGGCATATCCGTCCGCACCGATAGAGAGTGCAAACTCTTTGGTGACAGGTCCGCCCCCAACGATGACTTTTACTGTATTACGCAATTCCTGTGCATTGAGCAGGTTTATGATACTAAACATTTCTTTCATTGTAGTTGTAAGGGTCGCTGACATTCCCAAGATCATCGGTTCATTTTCCAGCACCGCCTGTACAAATTCTGATGCTGCCACATCGACCCCCAGATCTATCACATCGAATCCGGAAAAAGCGATAAAGAAAGCGGCAATGTTTTTTCCGATGTCGTGGATGTCACCTTCCACTGTACCGATGATCGCTTTTTGACTTTTAGTCTGATCCGTTTTATAGGGTTTTAGAACATATAGCGCAGCTTCAATAGATCGTGAAGCGTGAATTACATCGGGAATATAGAAGTCCCCCTCCGTGAACATATCCTTTATCTGATTGATTGAGGGGACGATCAATCTGTCCATAATTTCTTTTACACTAAAGCCGGCTTTAAGTGCTGATTCGACAATTTCTATGACTTCATCAACTCTTTTGTTGATTAAAGCTGTGGAGACACTGCTAAAAAAGTGCTTCCGCCCATGTTTCATCTTTAGAATGCCTCCTGACTGATCTAGCTGTAGTAATAGTAATATGATATATCTTCGTTTTATATATATTAAATTCCTCTATTATTGACATAAGCTTGGTGAACTGTTCGCGGGCAACATAAAGACAGGATAAATGCTCATGAAAAGTCGTCCACTGCTAGCTGACAGAGCATCAAAGCAGGTATCATTCCTTGATATATATAAGCCCGATAAACGATCTCCAAACAGACGATTCGGTAAGAGAAGAGCTGTACTTCTTGCAGAAAAACAGATTTCCCTCCCCCAAAAACAAATTTCGTATTGACAGTGGAGCGATCATCGCTTAAAGTTAGAATAGATAATAGAACGTGTTTTAGAATGCATTTCAAGTGGTATCTGGAAAATAATCGATCAGGGGGGAGTGGTCCTATGTAACAAGCGATCGCTTGGGTGCAAATTTAAATTAGCAAAGGAGGATGGTTTCATGCAAAAACAGGTTATTGTAGAGCAGAAAAATGCGGCAATAGCAAGTATTGACGGAGACCGTTGTGTAAACTGCGGCCAGTGTGAAGAGTACTGCCCCGTCGAAGCGATCTCTGAGTGCCAGAAGGAAATCTGCCATCTTTGCCCCGACTGCACCGAGGTGGGTGCTTTTGGGGTAAAAAAAGTGAAAGAGCTGCAAGATGTTGCCTGCACTCTCGCCTGTCCGCTGGGGATCAGCCCGCAGGGCTATATCAACCTGCTGAAGGCGGGGAAAAGAAAAGAAGCCTACCAGATTATTTATGAAAAAACACCGTTCCCCTCCATCTTGGGCTATATCTGTCATCACCCCTGTGAAGATGTGTGCAAGCGCGGCACAATAGTGGATCAGCCGATGCATATTCGGGCCCTGAAGCGCCATTTGGGTCTGGAGTTTATCGATGAGGAGCCGGAGCCGTATCCGGTGATCCACGACCGGCACATTGCCGTTATCGGTGCGGGTCCCGCCGGTCTGACGGCGGCGCACTGCCTGGCGAACCGCGGTTATCCGGTCACGGTGTTTGAACAAAACGGGGAGGCGGGAGGCATGCTCCTGCGCGGTATTCCCGATTTTAGGCTGGATAAGGCGGCTGTGCGGAAAGAGATCAAGAAGCTGGAAAAAGCGGGGATCGAGTTTGTCTTCAACACGAAGCTGAATTATCCCGCGGCTATCGCTGAACTGAGGGAGGACTATGACAAGATCGTTGTTGCTGTCGGCACACAGGTGTCGAAGGGTTTGCCCATCGAGGGCTGGCGCACCGATCAGGTCCATCTCGCAGTAAACCTGATGGAAAAAGTGAATACCGGAGCCGACGTGCAGCTCTCCGGCAACGGTGTCGTCATCGGCGGCGGCAGCGTGGCCATGGATGTTGCGCGGACAGCGCTGCGCCTTGGTGCAGATCAGGTGACGGTGATCTGCCTGGAATGTGCCGAGGAGATGCCGGCGCACCCCTGGGAAATAGAGGAGGCGCGGGAAGAGGGAATCGAGATCATCAGCGGAGTTGCCCCGCTCAAGTACCTGGGCTGGGCTCAACAGCTCGAGGGTGTGGAATACGCCGAGATCGAAAATCTTGATCTGGAAAGCTTCAAGTTCGATCTAAAAAAAGGTACGGAGAAAAAACTGCCTGCCGATTTTGCGATCGTGGCTACAGGTCAGCGGACCGACAAGCCCATCGAGGGCGATGATCTGGTCTACGCCGGCGATATCGCCGGGGGGGACTGCTCGGTTCTTGACGCTATGGCCTCAGGCAGGGCTGCGGCGATCCGTATCGACGACGAGCTCTCCGGCAGGGAATATCTGGATTACGCAGTTGAGCGTCAGATAAGCCCCGGCGACCGCCGCTACAAGGTCTATCCCGCTGTTCGCTTGAAGATTCCCTTTCCGGATCTGGAGATGCTCGATCCGAAAGAGCGGCTCAACAGTTTTGATCTGGTCGAACCGGGGTTAACCGATGCGCAGGCGGAGCTGGAGGTCTTAAGATGTCTCTCCTGCGGCTACCGGCAGGTGGATCCGGACAAATGCATCGGGTGCGGGGTCTGTCAGAAGGTATGTCCCAAGGGGGATGTCATCAGTATGGTCGCCGTTCCCGAGGCGGAGAAGGAGGAGGCATAAGATGAAGAAGCGTCAGGTGGTTATTGTCGGAGCCGGGGTTGGCGGTTCCAGTGCCGCTTTTCACATGGCCAAACTCGGCATTGATGTGCTCATGGTGGAGAAGGATAATTTCCCTCGCGACAAGCCCTGCGGTGACGGGCAGGTCCAGAGCATCCATCCGCTGTTCAAATCGATGGGGATCTATGAAGAGATCGAGAAGCACGGGTACAAGTGCCCCGGGACCATGTTCAGCGATGATCGCGGAGAGATGTACACCTACAATTATCCGGAGGGAGAGTTCGCTTTCTGCACGGCGCGCTATATCTTTGACGATATTGTGAACAAAGCGGCCGTCAACGCAGGGGTGGACTATATTGAGAATTTCGAAGCCACCGAGGTGATCATGCGCCGGGGGCAGGCCTGCGGCATCCGTGGCGTTCACAACGGCGTTCCTGTTGAGGTCAAGGCCGATCTTGTTGTGCTCGCAGACGGCGGCCACTCCATGATGGCCCGCCAGATGGGCTTTTACGAAGAGAATCCGGACTATGTCTTCTACGGTATCCGCGGCTATTTTGAAAATGTGCGCGGGCTGCACGATGCCATCGAGTTCCACTATCCGGCGGAGTTCTTTATGCCCGCCGGTTACGTGTGGATGTTTCCCATGTCGAAGACGAAGGCTAACGTCGGTGTATTTATCACCGAGGGCGGCCTGGAGCGAAGCGGCATGACCAGCGAGGAGATTTTGTGGTGGTTCCGGGATAATACCAAACTCGGTCAGGAGAGGCTGGGGGAGGCTGTCAATGTCGGCAAACTGAAAGGCTGGCGTCTCCCTTCGGGCAAGCATCAGAAGATCTACCGGGCCGGTATTATCGCCGTCGGCGATGCCGGCAATATGATTGAACCGCTCTACGGCGGGGGCATCCCCCACGCCATGACTGCGGGTGTTTGTGCGGCCAAAGCGGCCCAAGAGTGCATCGAGGCGAACGATTTTTCCGAGGAATTCCTGAAGAGATATTCCGACTATGTTGATGCCGATCTCGGCGGCGGTTACCAAACCCAGGAGTACCTCCGCAAGGTGGTTTTCGGCACGCTGAAGGATATCCGGGAGCTGATCGACTATTCCCAGGAAAACTTCACCGGCATGCGCATGTCCGGCGGCGGCGGCATGATGAAGTTTTTGGTGGACCGGCGCGGTTATACCGGTCCGACCAAAACTGCATACAGCAAGTAGCAGGCGCCGCCCAGGCAAAGTGTATTCTGAAAGAAAGGCCCCTTTTTGCAGGGGCCTTTCTGCTGGCCGGATTGTCAAAGGTGAGGGCGAAGCTATTTTTCGATGAGAAAAGTTTTAATTATTCGCGGCAAGAAGCGCGAGGCTTTTTCCCGCAGACTGTAGGTGCCGTTCCAGAGGCACCATTCGTAAACAAGTCCGCGGCTGATCGTAATAAAATAGGCTACGACATCGTCGGCGGGCATCGAAATGTCAAAAGAGCCGTACTCCTGGGCGGTGCTGATGAATGAGCTTAGCGTGGCATAGGCGCGAAGGGGCTGGATGGTTCCCTTTTTTACATCGACGTAGGCCCTTTCGAAAACACGGTAGATCTGTTGGGTCAGCTCCACACCGAGCTTCTCGAACTCCAGGGAATAATCGAGCAGGTAGTTTAAAACCGGTTTGCAGGGCGAGCGAAGGTGCTCTTCGCTCGCTTCAATAGGGATATGTACATTTCCCAACCTTTTGCTGATCTCCAGTAGCAGGCTTTCTTTGGACCGATAAAAATGATAGAACGAACCTACACTCACGCCGGCGGCCTGGCAGATATTGAGCACGGTGGTGTTCTCATATCCGTAGGTCTTGAAAAGCTCAAACGCTTTTTCGTAAATAAGCTTGCGTTTGGCTCTTGATTCCAAATCTCGTTTGGTCAACCTTACTTTCTTTTTCAGCATAAAACCTCGTTTACAATATAATGCATCTGCCAAATTATATGATATACAGGTGAAAACGTCAACTGTCGGGCGGCTTTTCCCGGCTGATTCTCCCGGCTAATTACCGCATATCGCATAGAGGTTGGCGGCGGCCGGGTGGATGCTTCCTCCAGCCTGTGGCAGGATAGATCAACCCAAACTTTACAGGCCGGCAGCATGCCCGGATGGAGAGGAACGGATAAAGATCGATTTTCCAAATAACGAAGGCCGGTGCAGTTGCGGTATTTTTACAAATATCCCTATGGGGCAGGGATATTGCGACATCATTGCGAATAACTTTGTGATGGAATAGACAATAAACCCGAATACTACAGGGGAGGCAGGAGAAAATGGGATGGTATCTCGGAGGCGGAATTTTACTTTTGCTCGTGGTGGCGCTCATCGCCACCTACAACCGTTTGGTTACTTTTCGACAGAGGATCAGGAATGCCTGGGCACAGATCGAAGTACAGCTGAAGCGGCGCTATGATCTCATACCCAATCTGGTCTCTGCGGTGAAGGGATATGCCGCACATGAAAAAGAGACCTTCCAACTGGTTACGGAAGCGCGGAGCAGAGCGATGGAGGCGCGGAATGTCGAGGAGCAGGCCGGAGCCGAAAATACGCTTACCGGTGCCCTGCGGCAGCTTTTTGCCGTGGCGGAGAGCTACCCCGAGCTAAAGGCCAACACCAATTTTTTGCAGCTTCAGGAGGAGTTGACCAATACTGAGGGTAAGATCGCCTTTTCTCGTCAGTTTTACAATGATACGGTTTTGAATTTCAATACGGCCATCCAGCGGTTTCCCACAGTCCTGATTGCCGGCATGCTCGGGTTCTACCAGGAAGCGTACTTCAATCTGGAGGGCCAGGCAGAAGCGCGTCAGGCAGTCCGGGTTGAATTTTAGGGTATAGCCATGCGCAAAGAAACGGGTTTGCGAACAAGGAGCTGCAGTTGGTTCCTCGCTGTGCTTTGCCTGGGGCTTTGTTTCATTTTTTGGGCGCAGTTTGCTCCGCCGGTGCAGGCCAAATCTTTTCATTTCCCCAAGGTGCTCATCGAAGCGGAGCTTCACCCCGACGGCTCGATGAGCGTTGTCGAGGAGCGCACCTTCAATTTCGACGGGCGCTTCAGGGGGGCCTTTCAGCATATCTATTTAAAGCATAACGCATCGATCAGAGATGTCCAGGTCAGCGAACAGGGTGAGCCTTACGAGCAGATGCCCATCGGCACGCAGGATATCCCGGGCATCTTCTATGTTGAAGAGAAGCCCGGCCTCATCTATATCGACTGGAGCTTTGAAGCGCTCAATGAGGAGCGCACTTTTACGGTTTCGTACATTGTCGATGACGCAGTGCTCGTGCACGACGATGTGGCCGAGCTTTACTATCAGTTTATCGGGGACGAATCGGACGAACGCACTGATTTTGCCCGGGTTGTGCTCACACTGCCCGGGAGTGTCCCGGAGGACGAACTGCGGGTGTGGGGGCACGGGCCCCTGTACGGAAATGTGTCCAAGGAAGATAACCGCGTCGTCTGGGAGATAACCGATCTGCCGAAACTCACCTTCCTTGAGGGCCGGGTTGTCTTCCCCGCACAGCTGGTTCCCGGCGCCGCCCACCACTCCGGCCAGGAGGGGCTGCCTGTTATCCTGAAGGAAGAAGAAAAATGGGCCGCTAAGGCCAACAGGGCTCGCCTGTTTAGCCGGGTTGACCTCTACGGCGGTGTGGTTGTTTTTCTGGGAGCGCTGATTTTGTACCTGTTTTTGCGATTCAGGGCTCACCGCGACCCCCAGGCCTATCCGGGAGACTATTTCCGGGATCTGCCGGGTGAATATTCGCCGGCGGAAGCCGGTTATTTCAGCCGCCTCGGGCGCACCGTTCCGGAGGACATCACCGCCACGATCATGGATCTGACCCGGCGGGGGCACCTGCAGCTGGAAGAGTACACCGACAAAAAGGGGCTTGTGATCAAGCGCGCCTTCACCGACTACCGGATCTACCGCGGGAAAGGCACCGGCCAGCTGGCCCCTCATGAGAACCACCTGCTCAATTTCATCTTTAAACAGGTGGCCCGGTCCGGAGAAAGTGCGACCTTCAGGGATATCGAAACCTATGCCAAGCGAAATCGCAACAGCACCGCTTCCTTTTTTGAGGACTGGAAGACAAGGGTGGAGAATCGGGTTAAAAAGATGGAGTTTTTCGGCGGGCCGGTCTGGGCGGGCATCATCACCGGAATAGTCTTGTGTGCCGCCGGGCTGCTGTCGATCTGGGCGGAACTTTTGATAACCACCGGAATCGTGACTTTCCTTTGCGGGCTGCTGCTGCTGATCCTCTCGTTGAACCTGAAGAATCTGACCCCGAAGGGGGCGGATCACTACGCCAAATGGAAAGCGTTTAAGCGGTTTTTGCTGCACTTCTCCCAGCTGGAAAGCTCCACCATTCCCTCTCTGGAGATCTGGGAACATTATCTGGTCTACGCTGTCGCCCTCGGTGTGGCCAAACAGGTGATCAAGCAGCTGCAGGTGGTCTATCCACAGATTCGGGAGCAAACTCATATGACCATCGCCCCCTGTCTCTATATGGCGATGAACAACCCGGCTTCATTTGACCGGATTGGCACTTCTATGCAGCAGTCTTTCCGCACCGCGCGCAGCTCCTCTTCCTCCGGTTCCGGTGGCGGGGGCGGTTTCTCCGGCGGTGGCGGCGGCGGCGGTGGTGGGGGCGGCGTCGGGGCACGCTAAAGCATCGAGGCGGAGCAGCTCAGATTTATGGTTTCGAAGATGAGTTCAAACAAAAGTGACCGGGAATTAATTCCCGGTCACTTCATCATTATTTAGCGGACTGTCTGAAGAGCGGTTCTTTTTCTGTTTCTACGAACCGATGATCAGAATCCCGGCGACCACTCCCAAAAGCAGGCCCACTGTTGCCGAGTAGCCCTGGGATAATCTATGGGCGTCGGGCAGGAGCTCGTCGCAGGTGATGAAAAGCATCGCTCCGCCGGCAAAGCCGAGCGAAAGGCTGAGGGCGACCGGTGAGATCCCGCCGAGCACCGCTCCCAAAAAAGCGCCCAGACCCATGGGCAAACCGGCGAGCACGGTTGCGACCAGAGTCTTAATTTTGTTGTTTCCTCCGGCATCCATGGCCACCGCCATGGCCAGCCCTTCCGGAAAGTTGTGGATGCCGATAATGAGGGCCAGTCCTACGCCCAGCGATTCACTGGAAACGTAGCCTGTGCCGATGGCCAGCCCCTCCGGGATATTGTGCAGGGCGATGCCGATACCGAGCAAAATTCCCATCTTTCGGTAGTGTCCCTGCCGGCTTTCATCGGTGTAATGATGGAAATGAGGCAGTGCGATATCGAGCAGCAGGAAGATGACGATACCGCCGGCCAGGCCGGTGATGCCGTAGAAAAAGCCTCCCTGCTCAATCGATTCGGGGATTAATTCCAGGAAGGTGACATCGAGCATCATTCCACCGGCAAAGCCGAGGATGAGACTGAGAAAGCGGGGCTTTATCTCTTTTGTGAACAAGATTGCCAGGCCGCCGCTGCCGGTCCCCACGGTTCCCGCCAGCAAACCGATAACGGTGATCCGTATGATAAACGATAGATCCATCTAGGTCCTCCGTCAGGGAGATTGTGTGTGCCAAACGAGGTTGACTGCCATCTATAGCGGAAGAAGCTCTTTATTCTCGCGGCCCTGCTTTTCCCCGGAGTAAGTATAGCTTTACTGCGCCGCCGCTGTCAACAGGCCCTCGGCGGCAGCGCCGCTGGGGGCATGGGGCCGGCAGTCTGTTTCCCTAAAAGTCGACCTCGCTTGGATAAGGGTTCTTTTGCGCCACGGTCCAGATCCGGTTGATATAGGGCAGCACAAAGTAGTTCTGCAGCAGGTGCAGCCAAAAAGAGCCCCGTTCATTGAGGGCGATCTCATCGCCCTCGTCTGTAGCCATCTTGAAGGCGGATAGAAGACGCAGCAGCATCTGCAGCTCCCGGTTGTCCCCGCCGAAGAGGATGAAGAGCTCTTTTTTGGGGATATAGGTATCGTAAAAGCGCCAGTAAAGCCAGTAATACAGCTCCATCATTTTGGTAAAGTTCATCTTCAGGGCCACCGGCAGCTTTCCGTTTCGGCAGCTGTCGATATACCGATCCACGGAAAAGGTGTTCAGGTAAAAGAGGCCCGGCACATGCGAACCGGCTCCGGCGCCCAGGCCGATATAGCGCTCTCTGGTTACCGATGAGTAGCGCGGTGTTTCGCCTTGCAAAAAGCCCCACACGGAAACCCGGTGGAACCCGTGCTCCAAAAAAAAGTTGTGGATGGTGCGGTACATTTTTCTTCGCACCGCCAGGTTTGGCATCTTCACCTTTTTTAGCCTGCGGTAGCGGCCGACCGTGGAATAGGGAAAAGAGAACAGCGGGTAGGCGGTGATCTGATTTGCCCCGCTCAAGAGCGCTCTGTTCAGGTCTTCTTCCACCTCCGCCGCGGTCTGCCCCGGCAGGGCAAACATCAGGTCGAGGTTGACCGACTTGAAGCCGGCGGCAAGGACCAGTTCGAGAGAGCGTTCCAGGACAGCGGCATCATAACTCCGGCCGAGCAACTCCAGATGGCGGTTGTTAAAGCTCTGCCCGCCCAGGCTGACCAGGTTGACCCCGCATTGAAGCAGCTTGTCAATGTTTTCCCCGTTGATATCTTCCGGGTTGGTCTCGATACAGATATCACCGACAAGATGGAACCTTTCCCTGATCCGGCTTAAAACGGTTCCCAGTTCGTCGATCAAATTGGTGGGAGTACCGCCGCCGATATAGATGGAGGTGATCTCCGCTTTGCCGATGCGGTTGTAGTACTGTTCCACCTCTTCGAGCAGAGCCTGAAGATACGGCCCCGCCAGCTTTCGCTCATAGCGGATCTTGTTGTAGGGGCAGTAGGGGCAGAGGTTCTTGCAGAAAGGGATATGGATGTAGAGACCGGTTCTTTCAAGCGGCCCCGGATCGATATTTTTTGCCGCCTGAAAGGAAAACCTCTGTTCCGGTCCGACCAGGCGCCGCCGGATTGCCCTGGTGAGCAATGCGGTGAACATTTGGTATCACCTGCTTGTTTGTCCTTGGCCTCTAAAGCGGTGTCCGGTTAGCAGTGCGGCCTCATTCGCAGAGCATGGTGAAGCTGGGTCTGACAATCGCCGCTTAAATTATAACACAGTTCACTCTATTTGCTCCTTTCGTTCCTCAAACGGCCGCTCGGAGCAGGATTTTGGCTGACAGCGGGTGTTTTTCGGCAGGCTATTCCAGGCAGCTTTTTTTTCGTGTACAGATATAGTTGCCCCGGAGTTTCGAGAGATCGTGCCCTTCATGCGCCAGGAGTTTCTCCCTTAAATGGCCCGCCCCGGTTCTGCAGATGGCGATCCCTTTTCGGGGCAGCACCCGGTGGGTGGGCAGGAAGAAGGAGACGGGATTTTTGGTGACGGTGCTGCCGACAGCCCGGGCAGCCCCGGGATTGCCGATGGCTGCGGCGACATCACCATAAAAGGCAACCGTGCCGGGCTCAATTTCACCGACCGCCCTAAAAACAGATTGCTGGAAATCTGTAAAAGCGGTCAAATCGAGGGGCATTTTGTGCCGACCGGTCTGCAAAAAGTTACGGGTTTCATCGATGATCAGCTTGCTTTCAGGATCCGGTCCGTGTTTTTCAATGAGCATCAGCTCGATGAGCCGGGTGCCTTTTTTGCTTTTCAGGGAGAGATATTGCAGTCCCCGGGGGGAGAAAGTTACGCTGAAAGTGTCTGTCTCAAAAAAGTTGGCGATCTCTTCCGCTGTCATCGTGGAAAGCCCCTTTCATCCTTCATTATTTGCTCCGACCCTGTCTGTTGAGGATCCCGGTTTCATTATCTCCACGACTGCAGCAGAAATACTTCCCGGCGGAGACGGCGTCTGGCGGGGCAGCGGGATCAAATATTGCGCGGGATCGTTTGAAGATGAGGGGGCGCTTGGAACGGTATGTCTTAATGAAGGGGGATCAAAGGGGTCGGGCTGGTAGGAAATTGCAGGTTCGATCACGAAGATAATTCCGGCGGACCGATCATGTTGGCCCGGTGCCGTTTCGCTGTAATCAACTCAGCCCTGTCATTAAACTCAAGGGTCCTTGCTCTGTGTTCGTGACTGCCTCGCTACCGGAAGAGATGTTCATCGCGGTAAAAATATTAGCGCCGATTATGCATGAGGAAGGAAGTGTTGACCATGGGTTTGGCTGCGCTGATCGGATTCTATTTTCTTTTTCCCGCTCTGGTGATCTATCTTTGTTACCGCTTTCCGCTGATCGATAAAATTGGCGCCGTGATCATCTGCTACCTTGCGGGGATGCTTGTGGGCAATTATTTCACCTTCTCCGTGGCGGCGGTGGAGATGCAGGATACCCTCACCTCGGCTGCGGTAGCCCTGGCTCTGCCGCTGCTGCTCTTCTCCATGGATGTGAAGGCCTGGTCCCGCCTGGCCGGCAAGGCGACCCTGTCCATGCTTCTGGCGACAATTTCCATTCTTGTCGTCGCTTTTGGCGGATTTATGCTCATCCGCGAAGCTCCTTTTGCCTGGCAGCTGGGAGGGATGGCTGTGGGACTCTATACCGGGGGGACGCCCAACCTGGCGGCGATCAAGACGGCGCTTCATGTGGATTCGGGGATCTATATCACCATGCATACCTATGACACCGTCATCTCACTCCTCTACATCCTCTTCTTCTGCTCCATCGCCCAAAGGCTGTTCAATCTTTTTCTCCCCAAGTTTGAACGCAGAAGCGGCGAGCTTGCCCTGAACGGCGCCGCTGAGACGGAGGCGATCGATTCTTATAGCGGTATTTTCAGCCGCAAAACCCTGCCATCCCTGCTCGGTGCTTTCGTGCTGGCGGTGGTAATCCTGGGCATTTCCGTCGGCCTGGCCGGACTATTCCCGGAGGAATACGGCGATGCCGTGACCATTTTGGCCATTACCACTTTGGGAATTTCCTGTGCGTTTATTCCGCGGGTCCGGGCGATCAAGAAAACCTTTCAGGCGGGGATGTACCTGATCTATATCTTCTGCCTCGTGGTCGGATCGATGGCCAATTTGAAAGAGCTTTTCACCCGGGTGAACTGGCCCATCCTGGGCTTTGTTATCTTCTGTATCTTCGGGTCGCTGCTTCTGCATGCACTGCTCTGTCGGATCTTCAGGATCGACACCGACACCATGATCATCACCTCGACTTCGGCGATCTGTTCGCCGCCTTTCGTCCCCGTTGTGGCCAACGCCCTGAAAAACAGGGAGATCATCTTATCCGGTCTTTATACGGGAATTATCGGTTACGCCATCGGCAACTATCTTGGAATTTCCTTCTCTTATATTCTAAGATCACTATTCTAAAACAGAGATTCAGGGAGGCATTTAAATGGCTGACAGTGAACATCCAAAGATCCCGGAAAAAGGGCTGGGCCACGACGAAGTTCTGGAGATGCTGCGCCGCTTCAAAGAAGGTGACGCCAACTACAGAGATTCGAAAACCTGGAGTCTGGTTTACTATCTGGGCGAGGAGCATACCCGTTTTTTGATCGACGCCTTTGCCCTGTATTTCTCCGAGAACGCCCTCAACCCCATGGCTTTTAAAAGCCTGAAGCGTTTCGAGCATGAAGTGGTCCGGATGAGCGCCGCCCTGCTGCAGGGGGACGGTAACGTGGTCGGAACGATGACCTCGGGGGGGACGGAGAGCTGCCTGCTGCCGGTGATGGCTTACCGCGACCGGGCTGCCGCCAAAAAAGTGTTCCGCTCCAGAAAGCCGGAGATGATCGCCCCGGAATCGATCCACGTCGCCTGGGAAAAGGCGGCGCGCTATTTCGGGGTGAAGATGGTCCATGCACCGCTGCGAAGCGATCTGCGGGTCGATGTGGAGGCGGTGCGGAAGCGGATCAACAAAAATACGGTCCTCATTGTCGGCTCGGCACCCTCCTATCCGCATGGGGTGATCGACCCCATTGGCGAGCTCGGCGCCCTGGCTCTTGAGCACAATCTGCCCTTTCATGTGGACAGCTGCCTCGGCGGCTTTTTGCTGCCCTTCGTGGAGCAGTTGGGCGGCGAGGTTCCGCCGTTCGATTTCAGGGTGCCCGGCGTCACCTCCATCTCGGCGGATGTCCACAAATATGGGTACAGCGCCAAGGGGGCTTCGGTGATCCTCTACCGCGATATGGACTACCTGAAGCACCAGTTCTTTGTCCACGAAAGCTGGCCCGGCGGGGTCTTCATCTCACCGGCTTTGCTGGGGACGCGGCCCGGCGGGGCTATCGCCGCAGCCTGGGCGGCGCTAAAAGCGCTCGGGATGGACGGTTACCTGGAGCTGGCCCGCCGGGTGATGGAGACAACAAGGGCCTTGCAGGAGGGAATTCGCTCCATCCCCGAGCTGGAGATCCTGAGCAATCCCGAGATGAGCGTCTTTGCGTACCGTTCCACCGCGAAAAAGGCCAACATCTACGCGGTGGGGGACGTTATGGAGGAACAAGGCTGGCTCGTCGACCGCTTGCAGCGGCCGGAAGCGCTGCACGCCATGGTTACGCCGCTGCACGAGCGCATTGTTGACAAATTTGTTACCGACCTGAAGCAGTCGGTGGAGCGGGTGCTGGCCGATCCCTCCCTGGCCAAGCAGGGAAATGCTGCTCTCTACGGGATGATCGCCAAGGTGCCGCTGCGGGGCCTGGTTAAAAAAGAGGTCCTCAAGATGATGGAGCAGATCTACGGTCCGGAGATGAAGATGCCGTACTAGACAGATGGAGGGCCCTGCCGGGAGCGGGAAAACGGCTCCCCTGAAAAAGGGTAACAAAGGCGGAGCAAGCCTGATTGTTGATCCGGCTTTGCTATGGGGAGCGGCAGGCTGAACCAGATAAAGGGGCGGAGGGTTAGCCACAACAGCCTTCCGCCTCTGATAGCTGCCTTGGGGAGGGGCCTTTCTGTCGCGTTGCCTCCATTGCCAGTGCAAGGGTGCTCAAGGCGGTCCAGCCTGGTTGTCGGTCAGCGATACCGCTCTTCTTCCCTTCAGCCTGGTGGGAAAACTCTGACTGTCCTCACCGGCTCAGGTTATCACAGCGGAGTGCGGCAGCGATCCTGCCTCGCCCATCTCTTTTCCTTCATCTCT
>JAAZIG010000101.1 GCA_012510325.1 Bacillota bacterium | reverse complement strand
GCCGGCTCCCGCCGGTGCGGAGCGGCCGGCTGCGGGGAACAGCGCTCCTCCCGAATAGGCAAAATTTTGATTTGAGCAAATCGTGTGATATACTTTTTTAAAAGATCCAAACTGGAGGGAGAGGAAAACAGTTGTCTGAAAGCAGGGAAAAGGCTTTACAACGAGCTGAACAGCTGAAGCGATCCATCCTCGGTTATGAAGAGGCCTTGCCCGCTATTCCGACCGGTTTTCAGCAATGGCCGCGGATACAGGAGAACCGGGAGAAGCTCAAGGCGCTTCTACAGGCCACCGACAAGGATTGGAGAAACTGGCGGTGGCATATGAAAAACCGGGTTGGCACCTCCGATCTGCTGAAGGAATATTTTCCCCTGAGCCCGCCCCAGCTTGAGGAGATCGAGCGGGTCGGCGCCTCGTACCGCTGGGCGGTCTCCCCTTATTATCTCAGCCTCATCGATCCCGACGATCCCCGCGATCCGATCCGGGCTCAGTCGATCCCTTCCCTGAAGGAGTGCACTGATTCTGCCGGGAGCAGCGATCCCATGGACGAAGAGCATACTTCACCGGCTCCGGCGGTGACCCGCCGCTATCCGGATCGCCTTATTATCAACGTGACCAATCAGTGTGCGATGTACTGCCGCCACTGCCAAAGGCGGCGCAATATCGGGGAGAGCGATCTGGCCACCCCGCGCCGCGATCTCCAGAAGGCGCTCGATTACGTTCGTCAGAACCCGGAGATTCGCGACCTTCTGCTCACCGGCGGGGATGCCTTCACCCTCGGAAACAGCAGCATTGAATGGCTGCTCGAGCAGATTGCGCAGATTCCCCATGTGGAGATCAAGCGCTTCGGGACGCGCACTCCGGTGACTCTGCCGTACCGCATCGACGATCAGCTTTGTGAGATCCTCTCACGCCACCTGCCTCTCTATGTCAACACGCAGTTCAACCACCCCCTGGAGATCACACCGGATGCCCGGGAGGCCTGCTTTAAACTGGCCCGGGCGGGGGTTTCCCTGGGGAATCAGGCCGTTCTGCTGAGAGGGATCAACGACAGCCCCTATGTCATGCGCAAGCTGAATCAGGAGCTGCTCAAGATCATGGTTCGGCCGTACTATCTGTTTCATCCGAAGAGGGTCCTCGGAACGGCCCATTTCTGGGTGAAGATTGAAAAGGGGCTCGATATTATGGAGCATCTGCGGGGCTACACTTCGGGTCTGGCTATTCCCAGCTATATCATCAATGCACCGCTGGGTTACGGCAAGGTGCCCCTGACCCCGCAGCACCTGCTCTGGCTGGACGGCGATAAAGCAGTGATCAGAACCTGGGAAAACCGGGTTATTGAAGTGGAAAATGAAACGGAGGGCTGAACGGCGGCGGCACTGATCGGTGCATTGTCCGAAATCTGAAATCAGCGCTATTCTTAACAAGAATACCCTTACAACAAAGCGATGGAAGAGGAGCTAATTTTTCTTAACGCCCTGAACAGGATCTCTTTTTTGGGGCCGGTGCGCATCGCCGCACTGCTCGAGCGTTTCGGTTCATCCCGGGAAGCCTGGAAGGCTTCCCCGGGCGCTATCGCCGGGATCGCCGAGCTGAAAGGCTATGCCGGAAGGCTCACCGAGGAGCGCCGGCGGATCGATCCGTTGAAAGAGTGGCAGCGGCTGCAGGAGCTGCAGATCAGCTGTGTCCCGTACCGCTCGCCCGAGTACCCCTTGCTGTTAAAGGAGATCTCCCAACCGCCGCCGCTGCTCTACTGCCGTGGGCCGCGGCTGAGAAACGACGCCCCGGCCGTGGCGATCGTCGGAAGCCGCCGCTGCACTTTTTATGGCAAAGAGGTGGCCCACCGCCTCGCCGGAGAGCTCGCCGGCGCCGGACTCACGGTTGTCAGCGGGATGGCTCTGGGTATCGACACCGCCGCTCACGAGGGCGTCCTCGAAAGGAGCGGAGCCACTGTCGCCGTGCTCGGCTGCAGCGTGGAGCGCTGTTATCCCCCCGGCAACCGCTCCTTGATGGAGCGCCTGATCAAGGAGGGGGCGGTGATCAGCGAGTTTCCCCTGGATACCAAGCCGCTGCCCCATCACTTTCCTCAGCGCAACCGGATTATCAGCGGCCTTTCGCTGGGCACCATCGTGGTGGAGGCCTCGGAGAAAAGCGGTGCTCTCATCACCGCGTACTGCGCTGTGGAGCAGAACCGCGATGTCTTTGCCGTCCCCGGAAATATCGGCAGCCCGTACAGCCGCGGCTGCCACCGGCTGCTCAAGGAGGGGGCGATTCTGGTGGAGACAGCGGCAGATATCCTCGAAGAGCTGGGGGTCGCCGCTCCCGGCGGTGCCGCCGCCGCCGAGGCGGCAGCGGCGAAAGAGAAGCGGACCGCTTCGCTGGATCAATCGGAGAAAGCCCTTCTGGAGCTGATTCCGTACCAGCCGCAGCATATCGACGAGATCATCCGCCGCAGCGGCGAGGGAGCCGCCAGCGCCGGCGCCAACTTGCTCAGCCTGGAGCTAAAGGGGTTAATTCGCCAGCTGCCGGGCAAATATTTTGTTCGGAGCTAGTTTATGATAAGATACAACGGGATTGAACAGCCCTTTCTTTGATTGGAGGAAGACAAATGAGCGGTTTCCTGGTTATCGTGGAGTCACCGACGAAAGCACGCACCTTGAAAAAATTTTTGGGTTCAAAATATCAGATC
Organism: Bacillota bacterium; assembly: GCA_012510325.1. GTDB lineage: Bacteria > Bacillota > Dethiobacteria > DTU022 > DTU022 > JAAZPQ01. The sequence goes on along the minus strand of JAAZIG010000101.1, from coordinate 10,095 downwards.
ATGGCCTCTCAGGGCCACCTCATCGATCTTCCCAAAAGCAAGCTGGGGATCGATCTGGAAAAGGATTTTGAGCCGCGCTATATCACCATCCGCGGCAAAGGCAAAGTGCTGCAGCAGCTGAAAGAGGCGGGGAAAAAGGCGGAAAAGGTTTACCTGGCCGCCGACCCCGATCGCGAGGGCGAGGCGATCTGCTGGCACCTGAGCCAGGCCCTGAAAATTGATCAGGAGAGCCCCTGCCGGGTTGAATTTAACGAGATTACCAAAACAGCGGTCAAGGAGGCCTTCAAGGAGCCCCGGCAGATCGATATGGACCGCGTTGACGCTCAGCAGGCCCGGCGGATTCTCGATCGCCTGGTGGGCTACCAGATCAGCCCCCTGCTCTGGCGCAATGTGCGCAGCGGTCTCAGCGCCGGAAGGGTTCAGTCTGTCGCTCTGCGCCTCATCTGCGAGCGGCAGAAAGAGATCGATGCCTTTGTTGAGGAAGAGTACTGGACCCTGGCGGTGCTGCTGCAGGCCAACGGCGCCGACACTTTGTTTGAAGCCTCCCTGGAGCGCCATCTCGGGAAAAAGGTGGCTCTCGCCGACCGGCAGGCCGCCGATGCGGTCATCGCCGCTTTGACGGGGGTGCCGTTCACGGTGAAGCGGGTTAAAAAAAGTCAGCGGAGACGCCGCCCGGCCCCGCCCTTTATCACCAGCAGCCTGCAGCGGGAGGCGGCCACCAAATTTGGTTTCACCGGACGCAAAACGATGACCCTGGCCCAGCAGCTCTATGAGGGGATCAATGTCGGCACCCAGACAGCGGGACTGATCACCTATATCCGGACCGACTCCACCCGGGTGGCGGCACAGGCGCAGGCGGAGGCCAGAGAGCTTATCGCCGCCCGTTTCGGCGGGGACTATCTGCCCGCCCGGCCCCCGCAATATCGTTCTCGCAAAAGTGCGCAGGAGGCGCACGAGGCGATTCGGCCGACCTCCCTGCAGAGCACCCCCGAATCCCTGCAGGCTTATTTGAGCTCCGATCAGGCCCGCCTCTACCGGCTCATCTGGAGCCGCTTTATCGCCAGCCAGATGTCTCCCGCGATCTACGATCAGGTGCGCGTTGAAATCACGGCCGGAGAATATGAATTTAGGGCCACGGGATCGAGCCTTCTGTTTCCCGGCTATCTACAGGTTTATCCCACCGCAGAGAAAGAAGAGGAGACAGTGCTCCCTCCCATGGAAGAAGGCCAGTCGGTTACGCTTGCCGAGTTTTTACCGCGGCAGCACTTTACCCAGCCGCCGCCCCGGTACAACGATGCTTCGCTGATCAAGGTCCTCGAGGAAAAAGGGATCGGTCGTCCGAGCACCTATGTGCCCATTATCGAGACCCTCATCAGCCGCGGCTATCTCCTGCGGGAGAATAAGGCGTTTACCCCGACAGAGCTGGGTTTTATAGTTGCCGATCTGATGAAGCGCCATTTTCCCGAGGTGATCGATCTTGATTTTACCGCCCGCCTGGAAGAGCGTCTCGACGAGATCGAAGAGGGGAAACTTGAGCGCAACACCGTTCTGCATAAATTTTATAGTTCTTTCGAGCAGCAGCTGCAGGCGGCGGAGCAGGAGATGGAGAAGATCGAGCTCAAGGCCGAGATCAGCGATGAAAAATGTCCCCAATGCGGCGAAAACCTGGTCTACAAGCACGGGCGGTTTGGACGATTTCTGGCCTGTCCGGGTTATCCGGAATGCAAATTCACCAAGAATATTGTGAAGGAGACCGGAGTCCGCTGTCCTCTGGACGGCGGGATGCTCGTCGAAAGGCGCAGCAAGAAGGGCCGGACATTTTACGGGTGCGATAATTATCCAGAGTGCCGCTTTACTCTTTGGGATAAACCGCTGGCTCAAAATTGTCCCCGGTGCGGCTCGCTGATGGTCCAGCCCAACCGCCGCCGCAAGGGCGTGATCCGCTGTTCGAACAAAGAGTGCGCTTACAGTCCCGCCTCCTCTGCCGGGGATAAAGCGAAGCCGGAGTAGTCTGGGAGAGCCCGCCGGGAGGCACCGTCTTTTCTGAAGGACTTATAATAAAACTATTTGTTAGATTAATAAAAAAAGGTTAAATGAATTAAATGAATGCTTTGCTTGCATAAGTAAAAATCTTATGCTAATATCATTTGAGGGTGCGACTATTGAAGAAACAGCTGGAACGATACTTCGGTTATTTGGAAATAGAGTTGAACGCATCCCCTCTCACCTTGCAGGGTTATCGTCACGATATCATTCAGTTTCTGACGATTACCGGGAAAGGGGACGGGCCCATTCGGGAGGCGGATCATCATCTGCTCCGCTTCTATCTGGCCTGGCTTAAAGAGAACGGCTGCACCCGCAGCACGGTAGCGCGCAAGTTGTCTGCGGTGCGTTCTTTTCTGAGATATTTGCAGCGGGAAGGTGAGCTGGAAAGGGGCAGCTGGAGCAATGTCTCCAGGCCGCTGCAGGAAAAAAGATTACCGCAGTTTTTTTATCATCACGAAGTGATGGCGTTGCTGGAGGCTCCCGATTGCGGCACTCCGCTCGGTTACCGGGATCGGACCATTTTCGAACTGCTTTATGCCAGCGGGCTGCGGGTCGGCGAGTTGACTGGGTTGGAGCTATTCTCCTGTGACTTACAAGAGCGCCTGGTCAGGGTAACCGGGAAAGGAAGCAAAGAGCGGATCGTCCCTATGGGCAGGATCGCCGCCGGTTTTTTGAAGGAATATCTGATCCGGGTGCGCCCGCTGCTGTTGGCCGCTGCTGGAGAGGCCGACGCCGGGACCGGAAAGCTTTTCCTCAATCACCGCGGCGGATCGTTGACCGATCGGGGGGTGCGCTATATTTTTGACAAATATGTCCGTAAGGTCTCTCACAAGGAGGGGCTCACCCCGCATTCGCTGCGGCATTCATTTGCCACCCATCTTTTGGAGCGGGGGGCGGACTTGAGAGTGGTTCAGGAGCTGCTGGGGCATTCCAGCATCTCTACCACGCAGATCTATACACACGTCAGCAGGAAGCATTTGCGGGAGATCTATGAAAAGGCCCATCCGCGCAGCTTGGCAGAGGGTGATTAGAAGAGGTGGATCCATGTTCAGGGGGACGACGATAGTTGCGGTGAAAAAAGGCGGGAAGGTGGCCCTGGCCGGAGACGGACAGGTCACTGCAGCCAACAACACGGTGATGAAACATCGCGCACTGAAGGTGCGCAGGCTGTACGAGGAGCGGATTATTGCCGGGTATGCCGGAACGGTGGCCGATGCCCTCACTCTCTGCGAGAAACTTGAAATGAACCTGGAAAACTATCAGGGTAATCTGACCCGGGCGGCGGTGGAGCTGGCCAAGGAATGGCGCACCGACCGGGTGCTGCGCCGTCTTGAAGCGATGCTGCTGGCCGCCAGCAAAGAGACGCTGCTGCTCATCTCCGGCACCGGTGAAGTGATCGAGCCGGATGATGAGATCGCCGCTGTCGGTTCCGGGGGCCCGTATGCGTTGGCTGCAGCCAAGGCTCTCGCCCGGAACAGCGAGCTGGAGCCCCGGGAAATAGTGCATCAGGCAATGCTCATCGCCTCAGAGATCTGTATATATACAAACGATCACATTATTGTAGAAGAGTTGTAGAGGGGCTGAAAATATGGTTGCGGACAACTTAACTCCCCGCCAGATCGTCACTGAGCTTGATCGCTATATTATCGGTCAGGAAGAGGCGAAACGTTGTGTGGCGGTGGCCCTGCGCAACCGGTACCGGCGAAAACAGCTGACCGGGGAGATGCAGGAAGAGATTGTCCCTAAAAATATATTGATGATCGGCCCGACGGGGATCGGCAAGACCGAGATTGCCCGCCGTCTGGCCCGTCTGGTCAACGCACCTTTTGTCAAGGTGGAGGCGACTAAATTTACCGAGGTCGGCTATGTCGGCCGCGATGTGGAATCGATGATCCGCGATCTCGTGGAGACGGCGATCCGCATTGTTCAGCAGGAGCGGATGAAAGCGGTGGAAGACAAAGCGGCGCGGGAGGCGGAGGAGCGACTGCTCGAACTGTTGGCCCCGCTGCCGCGCAAGCGGCGCCGCCAGATGAATCCCCTCGGTTTTCTGTTCAGTCCGTCGACCGCTCCCGAGGAGAGTCCGGCTGAAGACAGCAAGTTCCTGGAGCGTCTCCAGAAGGCGCGGGAAAGACAGCGGGAGGTTGCGGAGCAGCTGGCGCGGGGCGAACTGGAAGAAGAGCCGGTGGAGATTGAAATTGAAGATCGCCGCCCACCCATGCTCGAGATCTTTACCGGGCAGGGGATGGAAGAAATGGGCGTTAATCTACAGGATGTTCTGGGAAACGTGATTCCATCCCGGAAGATTAAACGGAAGGTGAATGTTGCTGAAGCCCGGCAAATATTGAAGCAGGAGGAGGCACAGCGGCTCATTGATATGGATGCGGTTATTTCCGAAGCTGTAGTCAGAGCGGAACAACTGGGGATTATCTTTATCGACGAGCTCGACAAGATTGCCGGAAAAAACAGTTACAGCGCTGGACCGGATGTTTCCCGGGAAGGTGTCCAGAGGGATATCCTGCCCATAGTGGAAGGCTCGACGGTGGTGACGAAGTACGGTCCTGTAAAAAGCGACCACATTCTGTTCATCGCTGCCGGCGCTTTTCATATGAGCAAGCCCTCCGACCTTATTCCGGAGCTCCAGGGGCGTTTTCCAATCCGGGTGGAACTGCACAGTCTTACCGAAGAAGACTTCAAATTGATCCTCACCGAGCCGAGCAACGCTTTGATCAAGCAATACACCGCTCTGCTGGAGACAGAGGGGATCAGTCTAACCTTCACTTCGGAGGCGATTGAGGAGATCGCCCGGGTAGCCTGTGAACTTAATCAGGAGATGGAAAATATCGGCGCACGCCGTCTGCATACCATCATGGAAAAGGTTCTCGAAGATCTCTCCTATGAATTGCCTGACCCGGACACCACAGAAATTATCATCGATCGGGGGTATGTCAGGAATAAAATAATGAAAATTGTTAAAAATAGAGATTTAAGCAAATACATTCTTTAAAAAGTAAAAGAAGGTAGGTGAAAGATGTGATTACTTCTCCGCTGCTTGAGAAGACCCGTCGCATCAACAAAATTCTACAGAAGACAGCCGGCCAGCATGTTGACTTTGCAGACGTCGCCGAAGTCCTTAAAAATGTGATTAGGGCGAATGTCTACCTTGTCGACCGCCAAGGCGAGATCCTGGGATACGCTCTTGTCGATGAATTCGAGTGTGAGCTCATGATCAACAATGTCTTGAAGGAGGGAAGTTTCCCGGAATACTACAACAATTTCCTCCTTCGCAGTGAGGAGTCCCGGGTTAATGTTCGCCAGAAATCCAACGACTGCGTCTTTATCAGGGAAGAGCGCTGCATCTTTACCGACAAGATCATCTCGGTGATACCCATTGTCGGCGGAGGCAAGCGCCTGGGCACGGTTCTGCTGGCGAGGTTCAGCGATCTCTTCGACGCCGAAGATCTCGTCCTTGCCGAGACCGGCGCCACCGTGGTCGGTATGGAGATTCTCCGGGAAAAAGCCAAAAAGATCGAAGAAGAGGCTCGGAGCAAGGCTGTAGTGCAGCTGGCCATCGCTACCCTCTCCTATTCCGAACTGGAGGCCGTGGAACATATCTTTGAAGAGCTCGGCGGTGACGAGGGCCTTCTCGTTGCCAGCAAAATAGCCGATCAGCTGGGGATTACCCGTTCGGTTATTGTCAATGCGCTGCGCAAGTTCGAGAGCGCCGGGGTGATCGAATCGCGCTCCCTGGGGATGAAGGGGACCTATATCAAGGTGCTCAACCCCTATCTGTTGGAGCATCTGGCTAAAAAGTCGAAAGCTTTCCCTAAATAAAGCATTCTTTAGCCTCTTTAAAATAGAGTAACTTGCTCTGTAAGTTACTCTATTTTTATGCCCTTTGCCGCAGAGAGGCGATCAATGTTAAGATAGGACCGTTCACTCACCGTCACTATGGCGGCGGGAAAAAACGATAACAAAAGCACCCCCGGGACACCAGGGACGTACCTTCTTGTCCCACTTTCCCCTACGGGACACCAGGGACGTACCTTCTTGTCCCACTTTCTCCTTGATTGATGGAAGAGTGGTTTCAATCAGGCGAGGATATAGGGGTGGGCGGCTTCCATGGTTGTCTGGACTGATGCTGTGCTGCCGGGTAGAGCTGCTTGGAACGACCGGAGAAGCGGGAAGGAATGGTTAACCTTTGGCCAAAGGTTCTTATGAGTGTGCGCATCTGGTTGTAGCGGGTCTTTGTTTATTCGCTGCTCTTGTTCGCCCATCGGCTGGTGGAGCCACCGGCAGATTCGCAGCCCTGCCGACTTTTACTGTCGCCGGCAGGCTCCTGCCCCCGTTTCTGGCTACTCGGGATTTTGGCGATATAGTTTTACGGTGGCACGCTTAGTGGGACAACAAGACGTCCCTCTTGTCCCACTGTTTCTATCTGCTGCTAATGCTTGCCGTTGACTGGTGGAGCCACCGGCAGATCAAAACCACGGCGGACTTCATTGTTGCCGGCAGGCGCCTGCCTCTGTTGCTGACTACGGGGCTCTCTTTGCGACCTGGTTTTGCGGCGGTACGCTAAGTGGGACAACAAGGTACGTCCCTTTTGTCCCATCGTTCCTGCTGTCCCATAATACCGGGAAGGAGTGGGTAATCTTTGGCCAAAGGCCCTTACGAGTACGCGCCTCTGGTTGTGGCGGGTCTTTGTTTCTATCTGCTGCTCATGCTTGCCATCGGCTGGTGGAGCCACCGGCAGATCAAAACCACGGCGGACTTTATTGTTGCCGGCAGGCGCCTGCCTCTATTTCTGGCTACGGGGACTCTTTTCGCGACCTGGTTTTGCGGCGGCACGCTTATGGGGACGGCAGCCCAATCCTACCTGTTCGGCAACCAGGGGGTGATCTTCGATCCCTGGGGGTCGACCCTGTCCCTTCTTCTGACAGGGCTTATCTTCGGCCGGCTGATGCGCCGGGGCGGCTATCGGACAGTTATCGATTTTTTCACTCTGCGTTTTGGCAAAAAGATGGGGTTTTGGGCGGCGCTGGTGCAGGTGGTCGCGGAGATCGGTTGGATCGGCGGGCAGCTCGTCGCCTTCGGGGTGATTTTGCAGCTCTTTGCCGGCATCCCCATCTTCTGGGGGATCGCTTTATCATGTGCCGTCCTGATTATCTACACCTCTCTTGGAGGGATGTGGTCGGTGACGCTTACCGATTTTTTGCAGATGGGGCTGATCATCGCCGGGGTGGCGGCGCTGCTTTTCGCCGTGCTTCCGCAGGTCGGGGGCTGGGGGGCTCTGCTTAGCTCCGCCGGCAACCGGGCCGGCCTCCCCGCAGGGGCGCTGCTGCCAACAAAAGAGCACGGTTATCTCGGCTATTTCGGGCTGCCGGGATGGTTTTACTATCTCGGGGCCTGGCTTTCAACGGGGCTGGGAGATATCCCCTCCCAGGATCTGGCCCAGCGCCTGCTGGCGGCGAAAGATGAGCGGACCGCCTCGCGGAGCGCACTTATCACCGCCGTCCTTTATCTGGCCGTGGGGATGATCCCCGTGCTGCTGGGCACAGTGATGTATGGTTTGAACCCGGATCTGAGCGTAGCCGAAACGGAGATGATCCTGCCGTTTCTGGCAATCAGCTATCTTTCCCCCGCCTTAACCGCTCTTTTCGCCGTCGCCCTTGTCGCCACCCTCATGTCCAGCGCCGACAGCGCCCTGCTCGCCGCCGCCTCGGTTATCGGCTGCAACATTTTGCCCTATTTCAAACCCGAAGCCGGTGATCTTCTGACCCTGAAGGTAATCCGGCTCTGCATTCCCCTCATCGCCGTCGGTTCCCTGGCAATCGCCTGCTGCGCCCAGACCATCTATATGCTGGCGGTGATCACCTGGTCGCTGATCCTGGTGGGGCTGTTTGTCCCTTATGCCGCCGGTTACTTCTGGCGGCGGGGTAACGAGAGCGGAGCCGTGGCCGCCCTCACAGGGGGGCTGTTCACCTGGATCCTGGCCATCGTCTACTTTATGTGCCGCTTTACCCTGGGGGCGGACCTGAACCTGGCGGAGGGGACCGTCCTGATGGAGGGGGCGCTCTGGGATGCTGTCTATATCGGTTCCATCCCGGCGCTGGCCGCTTCCCTCTTGTTCATGATCGCTGTTTCCCTGCTCACCCAGAAGAAAGATCCGCCCCGTCCGCTGGTCGATATCAACGGCCGTCCCTTTCAGATCCGGCGGACTAAATGAGGGCGGTTACCCGCTTCAAAACACTTCACCTGGAATCTGCGCTGCCACCGGTTCTATCCCCCCGGCAGACAGTTACGGGGAGGGGAGTCCCGGAGGTGAATCCGGCCCCCCGCCGGGTATACTCTATGACGAAAGGGTCATATTAAGGCTATCCAGACGATGGAAGGAGAAAACAGTTCATGGTGGCGTATATTAACGAGGAGTGCATCTTTTGCGGACTTTGCGCCGACCTCTGCCCGGAGATCTTTCAGCTGGGAGATGAGAACGCCTTTGTCTCTGTCGAGGAGATCCCCGAAGAGATGTGGGATTGCTGCCGGGAGGCAGCAGAAGAATGCCCCACCGGGGCTATCGAAATTGATGAATAAAACCTCCGGGAAAGCTGCTTCCCGGAGGCTGTTTGATTCAGCGCCGCTTCGCTTACACCTCTGTGCTTGCGCCTCCGCCAGCCCGTTGCCCGGGCGGCTTGCCCCGCCTTCCCCCGGGCCCGCCGCTCTCTGAGCGCTCATTCCGCCGCTCTTTTCAAAAAATGCTTGCCTGCTTGCCGGGTCGATAGTAAGATAGGTTGAAGTGGAAAATGACGTAAAGTTCTTCATTTATACCATGTTTCCAGGAAAATAACGGGTAGAGGAGAGAAAGAGTTGCAATCGCAGATCAAAAAGAGCAGCTCAACGCAGCTGGCATTGAACAAGCATCCGGACATGGACACGATCGTCGTGGCTCTGGGAGGCAACGCGATTCTAAAACCGGGGGAAAACGGCACCTTTGCCGAGCAGATGGAAAATATTCGCAGCACTGCCGCGCAGCTGGCCGGACTCATCAGCGGCGGTAAGCGCCTGATCATCACCCATGGCAACGGGCCGCAGGTCGGCAGGATCTTTCAGCAGCAGGAGCTCGGCCTTCGCGCCGGCCTGCCGGAGATGCCGCTCTATATTTGCGGGGCGATGTCGCAGGCGCAGATCGGCATCATGATCCAGCAGGCCCTGCACAATGAGCTGGTCCTTGCCGACTGTCCGCGGACTATTGTGACGCTCGTCTGCCAGACGCTGGTGGATCCGCAGAGCGAGGCTTTCAGCAGCCCGACGAAGCCCATCGGCAGTTTTTACAGCGAAGCGGAAGCACAGAAAGCGATGGCGGAAAAGGGGGAGACCTGGATCGAAGACAGCGGCAGGGGCTGGAGAAGGGTGGTTCCCTCGCCGGAACCGCTGGGCTTTCCGGAGATTGAAGCGATCAAATCGCTCCTCGCCCAGGAGATCGTGGTGGTCGTCTCCGGAGGGGGCGGCACACCGGTTGCCCGGAGCTCCCGCGGGACCCTCGTCGGAGTTGATGCGGTGGTGGAGAAAGATTTGGTGGCGCAGGCGGTGGCCCAGATGACCGGGGCGGGAACGCTGCTAATCCTCACCGATGTCGCCGGGGCCAAGATCAACTATCGGACTCCCGGGGAAGAGCTCATCGGCCGGGTGTCGCTCAAGGAGATCAAAGAGTACCACCGGCAGGGGCATTTCATCCCCGGCAGCATGGGCCCGAAAGTGCTGGCGGCGATCCGCTTTGTGGAAAGCGGCGGCAATATGGCGGTGATTACATCGCTGGAGAACGCTCTGCCGGGGGCGGAAGGAAAGGTCGGGACAGTGGTGGTTAGATGAACGACCCCCTCTGCGATCCTGCCAATTGGGCGAATGAGCCCTGGTGCGGTTTGCATAATAAGGTGATAGGCGGTAAAATGCTCTTCAAGCCGCTGCTATAACTTCATTAAAGGGGGAGTGTTTATGGAGAAACAGTTATTTCAACCAGAATCGGGGGAGCGCTCCGGCGGCAAGACAAACGGAGAG
>JAAZIG010000100.1 GCA_012510325.1 Bacillota bacterium | reverse complement strand
GCCCGGGCCGGGGAGGAGGAGGTGGAGGAGACCTTTGTGGTTCGTCTCTGCCGGGAGGGGATCTACCTGGACTTCGACCTGGATTACGGGGAGGAGAGCAGCCGGGCCGAGCTCAAATGCTATCCCGATGCGGAGGGTGAGATGATCACCAACCGGGTCGGTATTGGCATTCTAATCTGGGATGAGGAAGATAAACGTCCGCGGATGGTTCCGCCGGCGGAGCTCGAGGTCAAGAGTGAAGATGAGAAGAGCATCGGGGAAAGGATCGGACTCCTCTGGGAATCTACGGGCAGAACGGTCACCGGGAAGAAGATGACCGACGAGCGGCTCTCTCTCTGGCAGGTCCAGGCCAGGAAGCTGCTGCCCTATCTGGAGCCGGTGCCAACCAGGCTCCAGGTTCAGGCTCAGCACGAGGAACGGGAGTTTGCCGAAGAATTTGTGGTGAAGCTGATGCCCGATCTCTCCGCCTATTTCGACGAGTACGAGCGTCAGTTCAAGCATCTTTGGGATCTGATGAACGACGCCTTCAGCGCTGAATTTGCCACTAGATATCACAGCAAACTAAACCAGCTCTACAACCGCTTCGGCCTGGCCGACCTGCAGCAGGCGGAGAAATCCTTCCGCAAGATTATCCAGTATGAGCTGGAGCGGATGGTTATCGAGCAATCGATGGTCTGTGACGATTACGACAATATTATCGGCGTGCTGGAGTGGACGGCCTGGTTAGGCGATATCTGTACCGATATCCTGCTGACGATCTACACCGGACCCATGGGCTCCTTCCTGGTGGGTAACGCCAAAGACCTCCTGGTGGAAACGGTGACCGCCTATGTGGAGAGGCCGGAGCTGGGGCCCCTGGATCTTCTCTGGATTTCAGGTGAAGTTCTGGTAAAGAACACCATGGGCAGCCTGGATAACCTGGCGGATTTCCCCAAACCGGAGCAGTGGAGCGCCAAGGAACTGAAGACCTATGCGCCGAAGCTGGCGATCTGGGTCAGCCTCTTCTTCGTCTACCGGGTTATCTTCCACTATTACTACGACCGGGACGAAAATGACGAGCGCAACCTTTACGAAGCGGTAAAAGCAGCGGGGTGGGATCTGACGGTCAAGGCCACGTTGGAGCTCTTCATGCAGGAGTACCTCTCCCGGGCCGGGCAGTCGGACCGGGTCTTCGGCAAAGATATGAAAGGGGCCAAGGAGATCGCCGCTATGGATGCGGAGACTTTCGGCAAGGTCCGGGATGACTTTGTCGGAGCTATTTTGGAATATATCAATCAGCTCAAAGCAGGGCTGGATTTTTAGACTGTTTGCACCTACCGCGCCATAAACCCGAAAGGCGGTGCCGAAGGCATGAAAAAATTTGTCCTACTAATTTTGCTTTTGCCTGTTCTGATTTTTGCTCTTTACCCGCCAGTGCAAGCTGCGGCGGCGGAGAAATGGCAGGAACCGTACGTAGCCTACGGCATCGATCCAGACGACAGTAGCTACGCAGCCGACGAGCTCGATGAACAGATGTTTCACCATCCTCCCCGGGCGGTGGAGATAAGGATTTACTCGCTCAACTTCTCGACGCCGGAAAACAATCCCCAAAAAACGGCCGGGCGCTTGGATGAATACATTACCCTCGAAGCAGGGGGAGGCGAAAGCGCCCCTGTCACCTTGAGCGCTGAATATGAAAGCGAGATCTACAAGACCTATTATGAAGTTGTCCTCACCGCCCAATATGTCATTGAAGAATACGGGGGCTATATTACCTTCAACTGCCCTTCATATACCTATTCCGGCAGTTATTATGGCTCATGGGATGCAGATACCTTTGATTCCTATTGGCGGGAGTTTCCGGGGGGCACCGCGAAAGGAACGTGTGAGCATATCACCACCTCCCTGGCCAATGTGGTCAGCAACACAGAAGAAGCTCTGGTCTCAGTCAAGGGGCCCCCTGAATGGAATTCGGGTTTTTATCTCAGCGGCGATCACGGCTGTGGGATTAGCTATACCGTCGAGCGGGTTATCGTTGGCGGACCGGCCGGGGTGACCGCTCCGCCCCGGGAGGGGGACTCACCGACAGTTGACCGTGAAACGGAGGTCCCGGCCCCGGGGGAAAAGGAAGATTATGACTGGAACTGGGTCGATTGTGATTGCGAAAAGGAACCCTGGGAGAAACATGCCGGGCCGCTCGGTGCTGCCGTTATCTCGATCCTCGCCGCCATCGCCGCGGCGCTGGGCGGTTCCCTGGGCTCCGCTGCCGGTTCAGCCGCCGGAGCGGCGGGTCTCCCGGGTGCAGGGGGGGCAGCCTCTCTGGATTCAGATCCCATTCCTGTAGAGAAGGAGCCTTCAACCGGGGAGCCGGAAGATGGCCCCCTGCCGCCCGAAGCGGCTTTGGGCGGTCCCGATGATCACCCCTACACCACCTTTGAGGAGGGGCGGGGCCCCGGCGATTGCGTCCGCAACGGCCTGCCCCGCTATCAGATCAACACCGCCACCTTGAACCTGATCGTGCAGGACACTTTTTTTACAAGCGGCGGCCTGGGCCCCGCGGTCAAGCTCACCCTTACTTACAACAGCAGCTCTGCAGCCGCCGGCATCTTTGGGCCCGGCTGGAGCTTCTCCCATGAGCGGCTGCTCGAACAAAAAGGCGGGAAAATTACAGTTTTCAAGGGCTCCGGGCAGGGAATCACCTTTGCCTCCGCCCGCGGCAGCGCGGAGCAACCGGCGGAAGCGCGGCCCCCTGCGGGGATATTGCACCGACTTTTGGATTACGGAGATTACTGGCTCTATATCGAAAAGGGGGAAAATGTTTATTACCGTTTTGATCGGGTGCCGGGCATGAATCTGGGCCGGTTCACCGCGATGAGCGATGATTACGGAAACAGTGTTCGCCTGGCGTACAGCTCCCGGGGGAACCTGGAGACGCTCACCGATTCGGCCGGGCGTGTGATCCGCTTCACCTTCAACGAAAAGAACCTCTGCACCGGTTTTGCCCTGTCCGACGGAAGGAACGCTTCCTGCGGCTACGACGAGCAGGGGCGTCTGGCCCATACCGAAGACTTCATGGGGATCAGCGTCGATTATCGATATGATGATGCCCATGCCCTTACCGAAATGGTGACCGGCAAGAGTAAAAGGACCGTCACCTTTGCTTACCGGCAGCACGGAGCCCGGAAGCTGCTTCGCTCTTTTACCGATCCCAACGGGAATAAAACCTGTTACGAGCTGCTTGCAGATTCCCCCCGCCGGGTGCAGAGAACCGATCCCGAGGGAAACAAAGTTGTTTTCCAGAGCCGCGCCGGGCTTACCGAGCAGGTGACGAACTCCCTGGGCTGCACGGCTGCTTTTACCTACAGCGGCGGCCTGCCGGTGAAGTACCGTGATTACAACGGCGGCGAAATCAGCTGGGAATACGATAGGGCCGGCAACCAGATCAAAGAGATCGATCAGGCCGGTGAAGCGCTCATCTTCGCCTACGATCACTTTGGCAACCTCACCGGGATTACCGATCCCCTGGGCGGCAGATGGGCCTACCGCTACAACGACCGCCACAGCCTGGTGGGAATCACCAGCCCCGCCGGCCGCGCCAGCTCCATCGATTACAATGAACAGGGCCTGCCCGTCCTGCT
>JAAZIG010000099.1 GCA_012510325.1 Bacillota bacterium | reverse complement strand
GCGGGACACCGCAGAGCGGGCGGGGCCGCCCCCGCCCGCTCTTTGTCGACACCCCGGAGTCAAACCGCCGGCGCCGGTTGCAACAGCTCCGGACAACCTTTTTTAAAAGGAGACCCTTCCGGAAACGCACGCCGGCACAAAGACAAATTCCCCGATCAATCAGAGCCTCTCTCAGCTACATGCTCCGGAAAACAGATTCCGGCAGGGCAAACCCCACCGAACGATCTGCAGACTTAAAAACAACCGCTCCGGGAGCGGACCGCTCCCGCCCCTTCTATCAGGGAGCACAGCCTGATAACAGGGCCAGAACCAGCGGAACGATTAACAGCAGCCCGATCCATCTCTTGTTCACCTTTTACACCTCCCTGCAGCCGGCGATGGGCCCATCGATCTCCTAGACGAGACGGCGGCAGCTCTACCGCTTCTTTCTACGAAACAGGGAGAGGCCGCCGAACCCGCTGATAATGGCTATGTAAAAACCGAAGTCATAACACCAGCCCGCGTTGCTCGCTTCGTAAACCCTGACACTTTTGTTGAACAGCCCGATGATCAGAGAAAGCGGGGCGATCCATCCGTGCCAGACCCCCCAGAAAAACCCCGCCGGCTTGCCGGCGCTGTGGCTGCCGTCGCCGGGAACACATCCTGCTGGAACCAGCAGCATCACCGCCACCAGCAGGATCATGACCGCCGGCAGCACTTTCCTTCTCATAGCAAACTCCTCCCCCGCTAGATCTATTGAAAACCGCACCGAAGCCCTCTCCCGATTACGTCGGCTGCCGGATAAAGGGCATGAGGGCGCCGTAGCCTTCTTGCGCCATCTCCCCGAGGGGGATGAAACGCAGAGCGGCGCTGTTGATGCAGTAGCGCCGGCCCCCTCTGTCCGCGGGACCGTCGGTGAAAAGATGCCCCAGATGGGAATCACCGGAGCGGCTGCGCACCTCCGTGCGGCTCATCCCGCGGCTGCCATCTGCCCGCTCCACGATGGCGCCGCTCTCGGCGGGCCGGGTGAAACTGGGCCAGCCGCAGCCGGCATCATACTTGTCCGTGGAAAAGAAAAGGGGCTCGCCGGTGACAACATCAACGTAAATCCCGGGGGCATCGTGGCTCCAGTATTCATTATCGAAAGGCGGCTCGGTGGCGTCAAGCTGAGTCACCCGGTACTGTTCCTCCGTAAGCGTTTCTTTGATCTCCTCCGGGGAGGGTTTGTCATAGTTCCCCGGCGCTGCCTCCTTCTTCCGGGGCAAAGAGCTGAGATCGAGATGGCAGTAGCCCCCCGGGTTTTTCTCCAGATAGCGCTGATGATACTCTTCCGCCAGGTAGTAGTGCTCCAGGGGACGCACCTCCGTGACCACCGGCTTCCTGTATTTTTTTTCGATCTGCGCCACCACTGCGCGGGCCGTCTTCAGATCCGCCGCAGCGGAAGAGTAGATCCCCGAGCGGTACTGCCTCCCCCGGTCGGGGCCCTGCCTGTTTTTGCTGGTCGGGTCGATAATCCTGAAAAAGTGTTCCAGCAGCTCCTCCAGGGTGATCCGGGAAGGATCGTAGGTCACCTGTACCGTCTCGGCGTGTCCTGTGGCGGGGATCTCTTCGTAAGAGGGGTGGGCTTTGCTGCCGTTGGCATAGCCCACGGAGGTGCGCAGCACCCCCTCGAGGCGGGCAAAGTACGCTTCCACCCCCCAGAAACAGCCGCCGGCCAACCAGATCTCGCGCGGTCCCCGGGGATTCCCTTCAACAGATGTCATTGTGCTCACCTCACCATGTGATCGGGCCGTTTCCCCCAAAAAGCACTTCTTCCCGGCAGAAATCCGGCGAGCCCCTGTTTATTCGCCGGAGTCTCTGCCGCTATCCTGTCGTTTCATCACTCTCGGGGAGGGCACCTTAATCACGAAAAATTCCAGCACCCCGTCGTCCCGATTTTGAGGGTGCATCCTGATCCCATAGGGAAGTTCTATGATGCTGCCGGCGGGATATTTTTGCTCCACCTGCCCCTCCAGCTTCAGGGTGAGAAGCCCCCGCACCACGATCATATGCACATGAGAGTTGGCCTTGTGCTCGGGCAGAGCCTCCCCCTGCGGCAGAACCATATGGTTGATCGCCACGCGGTCTTCATCGACGATGAGCTCCACAATTTTCTGATCGGTTCTGGTAAAGCTAAACTTCTTCTCGATCACGCCAAAACCTCCTTCCGCCCGATATTAGTATCTCACAAAG
>JAAZIG010000098.1 GCA_012510325.1 Bacillota bacterium | reverse complement strand
ATCGTCCTGGGTAAAGCTGCGCACGCGCAGCAGTCCCTGCAGGGTGCCGGAGAGTTCATGGCGGTGCACCAGCCCGAGCTCGGCGATACGCCGCGGCAGATCCCGATAGCTGTGCATCCGCGAGCGATAGACCAGCATCGCCCCGGGGCAATTCATCGGCTTGACCGCATAGTCCTGTTCATCGATTCGGGTGAAGTACATGTTCTCCCGAAAATGATCCCAGTGACCCGATTGCTCCCAGAGGGTCCGGTTCAAGATGAGCGGTGTCCGGATCTCTTCATAGCCGGCCCGGCGGTGCTGTTCCCTCCAGAAAGAGAGCAGCTCCTCGATGATGATCATTCCGTTGTGGTGGAAGAAGGGAAAGCCGGGGCCCTCTTCGTGGAGGCTGAAAAGGTCGAGCTCGCGGCCCAACCTGCGGTGATCTCTTTTCTTCGCTTCCTCCAGCAGATCGAGGTGCTCCGTGAGCTGCTCGGCAGTGGGAAAGCTGGTGCCGTAGATTCGCTGCAGCATGGGGTTTAGCTCGCTGCCCCGCCAGTACGCCCCGGCGAGACCGGTCAGAGCAATCGCCCCGATCCGGCCCGTGTCGGGCAGGTGCGGCCCGGCGCAGAGATCGACAAACTCGCCCTGCTCGTAGATAGAGATGGGCTCGTCTTCCGGCAGCTCGGCAATGAGTTCACATTTGTACGGCTCGTCTCTCTGCTCGAAAAATGAGAGGGCTTCCTCCCGGCTGAGCTCGCGGCGGCTGTACGGCAGCTCCTCGGCAATAATTCGCTCCATCTCCCGCTCAATTTTCTCCAGATCGGCGGCGGAGATGGGCTCGGCAAATTCAAAATCATAGTAAAAACCGCCCTCAATAGCCGGACCGATCCCCAGCCTGGCCCCGGGGAAAAGCCTTTTGACAGCCTGGGCAAGGATATGGCTGGTGCTGTGGCGGTATATTCTGGCCCCCTGCTCGGAGGAAAAATCGAGAAAGGCGATCTCGCTGTCGGCAAGTATCCCGGTGTTGAGATCGGCTTCCTTTCCGTTGATCTCGGCAGCGATGACCCCATCGCAGGTATCCTTATGTTCGCGGCAGAGCTCCAGGCAGCTGATTCCTGCAGGATAGGAACCCTCTTCACCGTCTGTAAATTTTATCTTAACCTGTGACAATTAGTGCGCCTCCTTCCCTGCTGCAATTTGCTAGCCTAATAATATGATTTGTCCCGATCCCTGTCAAGAGAAGGAAACGGCGGCGGAGCCGTCCCCGCCGGGATCATCCGGTCAGGAGCTTCCCGGACGGGTGCGGCCGCCGGTGACCAGGTAGAGCTCCCCCCGGCGGCAGTAGGCACAGTTTTTGCAGAAGATCAGCCTCTCCTCAAAGACGGAACGCAGGTTTTGGACCACCCGGGGATAGCGCGCACAGACGTTCCGGTGCAGCATGAGCTGCCGGGGGGCTATGGAGACGAGCATGCTCACGAGAATATCCTCGTAGTCGCGCCGCTCGTCGAGACCGGCAGCGCCGAGCTCCTCCCACTCACAGAAATCGATCCGCTCAAAGCGGCGGTCCATCACCTTGAAGCGCCCCTGTTCGTCAACGGATAGATGGATCAGCGCAACCCCGGGATGCTGCAGATTCAAAAAATATTTCAAGAGGCGGATAAACTCGCGGTGCTCCTCCCGGGCCAGGTACCTGTTGACCGCATCGTCGAGCGTCCGCAGCAGCTCTTGCTGAAAGCCGCGCATCCGAAAGTTGTAGAAGCCCTCAACATTGAGGTGAACCGGCGAACCGCACCGGTACGGCTCCAGATACTGCCCCAGCAGGCTCCGGTAATAGCCGATACAGCGGTGCAATTTCCTCCGTTCAAGGGTGCGGCAGGCCAGAGCGAGGATCTTGCGGCATTCCTCTTTTCCGAGGTAGAAATAAAAATAACGCAGCAGATCGTGCAGCAGAGCGGATCTAAGATCCTTGATGATGAAACCGATCAACAAGGAAGCGAGCACCTCGGTGAACTCTGCCAGGTTGGTTCCGTCAGCAGAAGGCGCCGGGGAAAAGATTAGCATCCTGCCGCAGGCACCGCATTCGCGCCAGCAGTGGCAAAAGGACAGCCTTTCAAGAAGGGCGCTCTCCAGATCCAGCCTTTGCTCCAGCCGGTCAGAAGAGCGCCTCACCATAATCGAGATGGTCTCCACCAGGCCTCCTCCTTTCGCTCTATTATATGAGGAGTGCCCGCCATCTACTACAGCCGCATAAGGATTAAGCTTAAGCTTTTAGCCGCAGCGCCAGGGGTAAAATCTCCGCCTCCAGCGGACCCAGACCCGGCTGTTCACCGTCCAGGTTTAACAGGGCCGTCTCGGTCTGCACAACCACCTTCTTGCCGCGCAGGCTGATGCAGTTGGGATGATCCAGATGAGTTCCCTGGTAAACCCGGGACAGATTCATTAATAGTTTGGCCTTGCTCAGCCCGTGCATGATCACAATATCGAAAAGTCCGTCGTCCATCTCCGCCAGGGGAGCGATGCACATCCCCCCGCCGAAATAGCGGCCGTTGGCCACAGCGGTGAT
>JAAZIG010000097.1 GCA_012510325.1 Bacillota bacterium | reverse complement strand
GAAGAGAGATCATATTGATTCAGATCGGGATGGTTGATCAGGGCCACATACATCGTCGGCACACCGGGGAAAAGGGTCGGTTTATAGCGGTGGATATTGTTGAGCATCATCTTCACATCAAAATGCGGGATCAGGAGCAGGGTACCGCAGTAGAGCAAAGTCAGGTTCAGACAGGTCCCCAGGCCGTAAATATGGAAAAAGGGGATCAGGGTCAACCCGATCTCCTTGGCCTCCTCCAGATCCGGAATCCAGCCAAAGATGGAAACAGTGTTGGCAACCATATTCCTGTGCGTCAGGACTGCGCCCTTGGGCAGTCCGGTCGTTCCGCCGGTATACATAATGCAAGCGGGAAAATCGGGCTCCACCTCTACTTCAGGAACAGGGTCGGCTGAATATCTTTTCATCAACGCCGGCATCCGGTAATCGCCTTTTTCAACACTCACCCGATCGCCGCTTTTCTTCTCTACAGCCATGCTGTAGAGGGGCTGCAGCCACCAGGGGAAATATTCTTTGATGTTGGTGGAAATAATTGTGCGCAAAGCGGTCTTCTGCTTAAGTTTTCGCACCTGCGGATAAAACCGGCTTAACGTGACCACGAGCTCGGCTTCACTATCTCCGAGCTGGTGCTGCATCTCTCTTTCCGTATAGAGGGGATTACAGGGAATGACGGTGCACCCGGCCTGGAGCGCACCCAGATAACAAAAAACAAACTGCGGGCTGTTGGGCAGGTTCAAGGCCACGCGCGAACCCTTTTTCAGGCCCAACCCGGCCAGGACGGCGCTAAAGTTGTCGGCCAGCGCGTTGACCTCCTGGTAGGAAAAAGTCCGCCTCATAAAAATCAGATGCGGATGGTCGGGGAATTTTGCCGCAGTATCCTTGAACAGCTTAACTATATTTTTTTCCGGGACTGCCAGTTCATGGGGAACTCCGGTGTCATAATGCTGGAGCCATATCCGTTCCATTTCAGCTACCCCCTTAAGTCAGTTCGGATAAAGCTGCACTATTCAGTATATTCAATGTACTCTCTAAATTATCCTTCTTTTTGCTTTGCCGCCCTCCCCCGGCGGGGAGCCGATGAAAAGGCCACCTCGACGGCGACAATTTTCTTCCGCTGACCGCTGCTCCGGCGGGGCCGGGTCCATCCCCCGCAAACAAATCCGCCCATGTTTAAAGAATCTATCCCCTATTGGAAAGATATTGACAAATCAGTTTGTTCGGCTATAATGAATTATCAGGGGCAGGTTGTCCCCAATTAACAAAACGGAGGTATTCCCTGATGGATTTGATCAGATGGGAGCCGAGAAGGCGTCTGGCAAGAAGTCTGTTTGATGATCTTTTAGATATGGTGCAGAGTCCCGGTCGGATCAGAAGAGGATGGCTGGAAAGCGGAATGTGGGAACCGGCTGTCGATATCATCGATCGGAAAGATAAATTAACTGTCAAAGTGGAGCTCCCCGGTGTGGAGAAAAAAGATGTCAAGCTCTCCTTGACAGACAATAACCTGACCATTCAGGGTGAAGTTAAACACGAAGAGGAGATCGAAAAAGAAGACTACTACTGCCGCGAAAGAGCATCTGGCAGCTATGCGCGCACCATCTCTTTGCCGGCCGAGGTCGACAAGGAGAAGGTCAAGGCAAAGTTTGTTAACGGCATTCTGGAGATCGATATGCCCAAGAAAGCGGAAGTTCAGCCCAGGGAGATCATCATAGAGACAGACTAGGAGGGCTGCCCTGGCAAACTGAACCTGTTCTTTTCCAATCCCCTTCAGCCTGTTTTGCCGGCCTCCTTTGTGGCAGCTCATCTTAGGAAGCAACATCATGACCCGCTGCCGACAAGGTGAGGCCGGCTTTAATCATCGGATCGCCGTCGCGGTTGCCGCACCGGACCCGACAGAAACTGCCACAGGCTAAGGCAGCGAAATACTATCTTTGTCGCGTGCAGGAATTTTTTATCCGGTGTGGAAAGATCTAACGGGAAGGAAGTGGGAGAAAAGGTTATGCCGCTAAAGAACCGACTCCCTGCAATGCTCTACAGGCTGGCGCTGTTGGCTGCAGTCACCGCCGGTTTGTATCTGACCATGTTTGGGCACGGTGAAGGGTTCAACGCACTGTCGCTGCGCTACTTCACCATCCAGAGCAACATCCTTGTTGCGCTCGCGCTTCTTTACTTCCTGCTTTCCCCGGAAAATGGCCGGATCCGGATCATCGTGCGAGGCAGTGTTCTGTTGAGCATCATCATAACGGGGCTGGTCTTTCATACCCTGCTCGTTCCTCAATTTGGCGAACTGTTTGGCGGCGGTATCGATCTGTCCGGCCACCTCACCCATACGATTGCACCAGTGGGATTTCTGCTGGACTGGCTGCTGTTTGAGCGCAAGGGGCTGATGCAGCCGGCCGATCTCCCTTTTTGGACCCTCTATCCCCTGCTCTACTGGCTGTTTTCCATCTGGCAGGGCGCCGAAACCGGGTTCTACCCTTATTTCTTTATGGATGTATCCACGCTCGGCTATGGCGGTGCACTTTTATGGCTGGCTGCCCTGAGCGCTTTCTTTTTGATCATCGGGCTGCTTTTGCTGGGAATAGATCGCCTGCTTGCTCGGCCCGCCGGGCAGCGGTAACAAACGGAACAGGGCGACCAGAATTATACTTTCCCGAAGGGTTAAGGTATAATCTGGGTATCAAGGTAGCGCCCTGCTGCAGAGGGCCGGCGACAACAACTCCAGACGGGGACTGACAATCGCTATCGGCTACCGGCCCCCCAGGGTTAACATACTCACCGCTGATCTTTTTGGGTCGACGGCAAAGACGATCAGCCCGGTTACCGCCGGGGAATTTAATAGCCATATTCTCCAATGGGCCTCAAAACTTCCGGAAGCTGTCCGGTGGAAAAAGGTGAACAACGATGCAGGATGATCGGCACGAACTGCGGGAGGAGCTAAACGCCCTGCAGAAAGAACAGCGGATGCTGGGCGAACGGTTGGAGGCACTGGCGAAACGTCTGGCCCTTGAGGACGACCCGCAACAGGCCGCACCCCCCCGGACTGCCGCCGGAGCACCTTCGGTAGAAACCGCCCCTCCCCCTTTAGCCGACAGTCCGCCAACCCGGACAGCGGCAGCACCGCCTTCCACCGCCTCTGCCTCCCTGTCGGAGAGAGAGGCCCGGGAGCTGGAGGTAAAGATCGGCGGAGTCTGGTTAAACCGGATCGGCATGCTTATTTTTCTTCTCGGTGCGGCTTTCTTTTTGAAACTGGCTTACGATTGGGGCTGGATCAATGAAACAGTCAGAATCGCCGGCGGCATCCTCGCTGCGCTGATTCTGCTGTGGCTCGGCGAAAGAAACAGGCGCCGCGGTTTCACCGCCTACGGCCAGGGGCTGACCGGAGGCGGTATCGCCCTGCTCTATTTCACCATCTTTGCCTCCTTTTATTACTACGATCTGCTCAGTGACACCATCGGGATGAGCCTGCTGGTTTTTGTTACCATAGGCGCAGTGCTGCTGGCCCTCTATCAGGATGCCCCCGCCGTAGCCGCTCTCGGATTGCTCACCGGCTTCTTAAATCCTGCTCTTTTCATCGCCGGGGAACCGCGCTTTGTCCTGATGATGCTTTACCTGATCCTGCTTAACCTCGGTCTCTTGACTGTGGTTTATATTAAACGCTGGGATTTCCTGGGGACAATCGCCTTTTTCCTCACCGGCGGCTTTCTTGCCTGGACCGTGCTTTACCGCTTCGGCAACCCGGCTCTGGGCCTGGCGCCGGTGGCCGCCCAGCTCTACTTTAGCATCTTTCTGCTTTTGTTCCTGGCACCTGTGCTGCTCTATGTGATCGTGCAGCGCCGCCCTCTGGAATCGCTGGAGCTGGCTCTCATGGTCGCCGGGGCAACGCTGTACTACGCTCTGAGCTGGCTGAATTTGCTTTCCGACTACCCCAATGTGATGGGCTGGTTCACTTTGGCTCTCGCGGCACTCTACCTGTCGGCCGGTTTCCTCCTGCTACCGGCAGCACAGCGCGATCCCCGGGCTTACTTTACCGCCTTCACCCTGGCAGCGGCGCTTCTGGTTCTGTTCGTCCCGCTGCAGCTGGAGGGATCGTGGATCTTTGTCGGATGGAGCATCCAGGCCGCGCTGCTCTGCTATCTGGCTCTGCACCTGACGGACCGGCGCATTCACCCCGGGTTCTGGGGCGTCCTCTCCCTGGCACTGCTCCGCCTGCTCGCTGTCGAATGGGACCGCTGTCAACCGGAAAATTTTCGCTTTCTGATCAATAAACCGGCCCTGCTCACGTTCGGCTTTATCGCTCTGCTGCTTGTTTTAAGCCGGCTCTACCGCTACTATTTCAAAGAAGACCTCCCCCCCAAAGAGAGCCTTATTCTCGCCGGTGCAGCGGGAATACTGCTGCTGCTCTTCTGCAGCGGGGAGATATACTATTTCGGCCGGACTCTCGCCTGGCGCACCGGCGCCGGGGACTATTATGGAAACCTGGCGCTCATGGCGATCTCCCTGTTTTGGGGAATCTATGCCGCCGCACTGATGATCGCCGGTTTTATTCGCAAACTGCCCCCGCTGCGTTATGCCGCCATCGGGCTGTTCGGGTTAACCGTGGCCAAGGTGATCCTGTTCGACCTGAGCTCTTTGGAGCTGACCTACCGCATCGTCTCCCTGATCATCTCCGGGCTGATCCTGCTGGGCGCGTCATACCTTTACCAGCGACACCGCGACCGCATTGGCCCGTCCACCTAGAGCGCAGCCTCCTCCAAGCACCCTCTCCGACGATCGCCCCCTCCAGCCTGACCGGCGCAGCACCGGCTTACCGGTCAGGATCAAGACAGTCCGCAGAGCGTTTCCTTTTAGGATTCCGGGCACAGACCCGCTGATCCCTGAACTGGCTTTTTCAGAGAAAACTGTTGACAAATTCCCGGGGACCGTTTAATATAAAACATAGGTTTTAAATAGTCGTTTTAATCATCTCTTTAAAACGCCACCACCGTATTAATATCGGAGGAACGATCAGCGATGGACTGGCTCGGTAGATTTGTGGTCAAACACCGCAAGGCGATCATCATCGCCTATATCATAATTCTGCTCCCTTCCATTGTCGGATTTTTCCTGACCCAGACAAACTATGATCTGCTCGCCTATATGCCCGATGAGCTCAATTCAAAGCAGGGTGAAGAGGTGCTCGAGGAGGAATTCGCTCTCTCGGGCATGGGTTTGATCATGATCCGGGGTAAGCCGGGATGGCAGGTTGAAAGACTGATCTCTTCTTTCGAAGAGATCGACGGCATCGACAAAGTCGTCTGGATGGGTGATTTTGCCGATATCTACGTTCCCGTCGAATTTATCGAGCCGGTGATCAAAGAGCGGTTCTCTTCAGAGGACAGCGTTTTGCTGCAAGTACAATTTACGGAGAACCCCCGCACGAAAAAAACAAATGATGCCGTCCGTCGGATCAGGGAGATTACCGGCGGCGATCCGGATATTCTTATCGGCGGCGAACCGGCTATTATCATGGAGATGCAGGAGACCGTCGACAGTGAAATCATGATCTACGCCGTTGTCGCTGTCGTCATGATCCTGTTCATCTTGAACCTTTCCATCAGCTCGTACCTCGATCCGATTCTTTTTCTGGTCTCTGTCGGCGTGGCGGTGCTGATCAATATGGGCTCAAACATATTTTTGGGGAAGATCTCCTTTATGACCGCCTCCATCGCCGCAGTGATGCAGCTGGGGATATCGCTCGATTATTCCATCTTTCTGATGCACCGCTATGAGGAGGAGAAGAAGAAGTTTGACACCATCGAAGAAGCGATGGAATCAACTGTCAGCAAGACTGCAGTGGCCATCGCCTCGAGCGCGCTGACCACTGTCGGCGGCTTTGCCGCCCTGCTGGTGATGCAAAATGGGATCGGCCGGGATATGGGCATGGTTTTGGGCAAAGGTATTGCCATCAGTTTGCTGGTCAACCTGACCCTGCTGCCGAGCCT
>JAAZIG010000096.1 GCA_012510325.1 Bacillota bacterium | reverse complement strand
CCGAAAGTCGACCTTCTCTTCGATCTCTCTGCCCAGGCGCTGGAACGCTTCGGGAGGCAGCTGATTGACATGGTTGAAAAAGTAAATCACACCGCGCTCCAGAGCATTGATCCCGAGCAGCAGAGCGGGAAAGATCTCTTTGAGCAGCTCCGGTTTTTGCAGGAGCAGATCGGTGGATACGGAGATGATCACCTCCGAGTCTTCCAGCAGCGCCTGCAGCGCCGCCGCTACGGTGCTCTCATCGAGATCATCGAGGACCCCTTCGAGGAAGTTGCGGAAAACCGGGCGGAAGAGCGGCTCTTCCCCGCCCAGGATAAGGCTGCCCTCGTGAAGTCTTTTGATCAGGAGACAGGCGCTGTTGATCAGATTGCTCACCTCGGCGGTCTCCAGATCGCTGATGAGATTTAACACGGCGCTCGCCAGAATCTCTCCCGGGTACTCCAGACTGGCCAAGGCGGTCCCCAGAATATTGAAGAGCCAATTAAGCAGAGTGGAGAGCATCTTGAAGAGGCTGGCAAATCTGACCGGATCAGCGATGAGCAGGCTGATCAGGTTCTCCGTTACCGGGCGGTTTGCCTGGTGCCGGTCTGCCAGCGCCTGGCGAATGACGCCGAAATCGGCCGTTTCGAGAACCTCTTTGGTAAAAGAGATCTTCTTTTCACGGATGAGCTGAATTGAGGCCTCATCTGTGCCCACCGCATTGCCCAGCCATTTGAACAGCGCAGTGATCAGCTCGCCCAGCGCCTCAGAATCGGGAAAAACCGGCACCGGCTCAGCTGAGCCGGGTTCATCGGGTCCGCTCCGCTCCAGGACACCGGTCGTTAAGCGCAGCAGAGCGCTGACCGCCTCAAAGACCCCCTCCTTCAGCCGGGTACGGTTCTCCGGATCCTCCCAGATAAGCGCATCCAGCAGCGGGGCAAAACTTTGGGGCAAGGAGGCGATGGCTTCCTTGTCGATGCTCTCCCCGAGCAAAGAAACAAATTCCCGCAATATCTCCGGGGGAACATTCTGCAACTGGATCGCCAGTTCATCCAAAAAAGCCGCCAAATAACCGATCCCCTGCGGCAGCCTGCCCAGTGTCCCCAGCGTAAAGGCCGAATCTTCCCAGACCAGAGTTCTGACAAGCTCGCGGGGATCTGAACCGGCACTGTTCAGGCTGCTTATGATCAGATCTTTAAACAGCGGGGTGCGGAGCAGTTCCCGGGCAATCCTTGGAGCAGCACCGGTTGCTTCACTGCCTGTGGGCTCTAAGCCCTTTCTATCCTCCATCTTTCCCTTCATTCCTTTTTTTGTTTATTTTGAATTCCCGCCGGCAGCTCCAAGAAAAGCCTCGGCCAGAGGTCGATAAACATGCTCGACAAAGCCCGGGTTTGCTTCAACCGCCCCGGCGATGGTTCCGGCGAGACCCCGGATCAGGGTGTGGGCCTCCGAGCCTTCCACCGCTGCCTCCTCTGCCAGCCGGGCAATTCGTTCCTGCAGCAGCGGTTCTAAGACAGAGAGAAGAGCCGCCGCTGCGCTGCCCTCCGGGCCGGCCAACCCCTTTTCGACCTTTTCATGAAAAGCAGTCCAGGATTTTTTGAACGGCTCTCCGTCGAGGGTTTTAACATTGTGGTACAGCTCCAGCCCCCGGCTGACGGCAGAGCCGAGCGCCTCTCCATCCATCCTCTCGACAAATTCGGCCAGAAGCCCGCCGAGCAGTGCGGGGGGCACCCCCGCGAGCTGCTCCAAGAGCTCTTTGCCGGCCAGCACACCGATGTTGATCATCTCCGGAGCGGCTCCGATGATGGAGAGGAAAAAATCCGGATCCGTCCACATCAGCGTCTGAATCAACCCGGGGGCGGAAGCAGGATCAAGGGAGTTGAGCAGCAGCCTGATCTTCTCCTTCAATTGAGGTGTTCTGATCAGTTCTCGCGCCACCCGATCGGTGGCATCGATTAACCCCCGTTGGTTTTTGGTTTCGCTCATGGCCTTCTTTCAACCCCTCTCTTAAAGAGTCTGACAATCGAAGAACAACCGCGCTGTCTCCACCTGGCAAAGCTGCTTGCCACCCATCCACAGCTGGACAATTTTCAGATCTCTCCAGTGTTTTTCGATATCCCAGTCCCGATCGCTGCCGAATGTCTCCATGAGATTCATCGCTTTCCCCAGATCCTCCACCGCCCGGTCGCAGGCAAAATACTTGTAGGCCCGCCCCTTGGCCACAACCTCTTCATCCCAGCGGGCACCGTAACGATCGGGGCGATCGATCATCCGGGCGTATTGATAACCGATTATTCGAATGATATCGATATTCTTGACGATATCGGCGAGCACGCCGGCCACGGCATCATGCTCCTTCAGCGGCCGGCCCCTGTAGTAGCGATTGTCGACAAACTCACGGAGGATCTCAAAAGTATTGATCATCGCTCCGCTGACAAAGGCGATGCTGCCCATATTCCCGAAGGAGACAACCTCCCGGAAATATTTGTTGTCATCGCCAGGCCCGCAAGCCCGGTAGTACTCCGGAACGCGGACATTCTCAAACCAGATGTCGCTGTTCTTGTCGGCAGCCATGCCCGCCTTCTGATAGGGACCGCCCTGGGTTACCCCCGGCCGATCTGCGGGGACGAAGATGAAAGCAAAATCGCGTGGATCGGTGGACCCCGGTTTGGTGGTGCAGACCACTCCGAAAAGCGCCGCCACACCCCCGCTGTTGGTCGGCCAGAGCTTGTGCCCGTTGATCACCCATTCATCACCGTCGAGAACCGCGGTGGTTTCGATGGTGCTGCCCTTGACTACATCCAGGTTTTCGATATCGGCGCCGCCCTGGGGTTCGGTCATGGCATTGGCCGCAAAAACAGCTTTTTCAGTATCGCAAAACATGGGCGCAAACTCCTCGCAGAGCCTGCGGTTGACATGGGGCTCGCTTGTGATCATCAGCAGAGGCCAGTAGACCACCCCCAAAGCCACGGCCATGGCCGAGTCGGCCCGGGCCACCTCCTCGAAGAGGCGGAAAGAAGCGGTGCCGGCATAATTGGAATGGCCCAGGCCCCATCCCCCCAGATCTTCGGGGAAAAGAACCCGTTGTATCCCGAGTTTGCCCATTAATTTGTCGAAAGCCGGCTCAATGAGGCGGTGCTCTTTCCAGTCCTCGTCGTACTGACGGCGGTGCGGGATCACATCTTCATCAGCCCATTTTCTGACGATCTTTCCCAGATACTCGTCAAGCGGGGATAAGTATTCTTTGGGCCTGGTGAAATCATCTATGGAATACATTGCTCAACATCCCTCCAATTTAAAGAATTTCGGAACCATAAAAGTACTGCGCCAGCTCCATCTTGTTGAGCTCCCAGTTGCCCAGATGAACCTGTATGGTTTTTACATCCCGCCAGTACCGCTCCAGGTTCCATTCCGTGGAGTAACCGGCGGAGGCCATCAACTCCATAATATTG
>JAAZIG010000095.1 GCA_012510325.1 Bacillota bacterium | reverse complement strand
TGAAAAAGGGTATATTGTTACCGATGAAAATATGGAAAGCTCTCTTCCCCGGGTCTATGCCGCCGGCGATGTCCGCCGGACCACTTTGCGCCAGATTGTCACCGCAGCTGCAGACGGTGCTGTTGCGGCGACCGCTGCTGCTCGCAGCCTCAATGTTGCTCCGGCAGACGAAGACGACTGAACCCGCCGCTCCGGATAATTGGCTCTCGCTGCGGAATAATAGGGAGAGCATAGACTATCCGGGGCGGTGATCTAAGTGCGTCCACTGTGGAAGGGCTCCATCAATTTTGGTCTGGTCAATATTCCGGTAAAACTTTTTGCAGCCACAGAGAAGAAAAGTGTGCGTTTCCGCTACCTCCATGCGCCCTGCCGCACTCCCATCGAATATCGCAAGGTCTGTCCCACCTGTAACAGGGAAGTGCCCCCGGACGAGATCGTCAAAGGCTATGAGTATGAGAAGGGGCGCTTCGTTGTCATCGATGAGGATGATTTTGCCCGCATTCCGGCGGAGACGACAAAAAGCATCGCCATAGTCGATTTTGTGCGCACTGAAGAGGTTGATCCCATTTACTACGACCGCTCGTATTACCTTGCTCCGGCAGAGACGGGAGAGAAAGCTTTCCAACTGCTGCTTCAGTCGATGGCCGGGGCGGAGATAGCGGCGATTATTCGTGTGGTCCTGCGCTCCCGGCAGGCCCTCGGAGTGCTTCGGGTTTTTCAGGATGCTCTGGTTCTCGAAACGATTTTCTATCCAGACGAGGTGCGTTCGCTCGGCGCACTGCCGCAGTGGAACCGGGAGCACCGGATCGAGGAGAACGAGCTGCAGATGGCCCGGCAGCTCATCGAAAATTTGACCGCCCCGTTTTCACCGGAGAAATATACCGATGAATATCGCCGGGCGCTTCTGGAAATTATTGAAGGCAAGATCACCGGAGAAGAGCCCTTTGTCGCTCCCACGGCGGAACGGGGGGAGGTCATCGATCTGGTGGAGGCGCTGAAGGCTAGTGTGGAGGCGACCCGCAGCGCCGCCCGGGAGAAGACCGGTTTGGGGAAGCCGACAAAAGCAGGCAGCGGCAGCCGTTAGAATTGGCTGAGGCTGCCATTTTTTTTGACGCTATTCAGCCGATGGTGCCGCTCGGCAAAGAAGTGTTTTTGGACAGCCCCGGCTATATCTACCAGATCAAATGGGACGGTGTGCGCATACTCGCTCTTATCGAAGAGCGCCGGGTGAGTTTGAAAAACAGGCGGGGTAGCCCGCGCACGGCGCAGTATCCGGAATTGCAGAAGCTGGCAGAGCTGATCGACGCCACAAGCGCCGTTTTGGACGGTGAAGTGATCGTTTTGGCTGCGGGCAAACCGAACTTTCCCCGGTTGCTCCGGCGCGATCTGTGCCGCCGGGAAAAAGCGGTCCGGGCGCTGCAGCGGGAACTGCCCTGCAGCTACTGCCTCTTCGACCTTCTTTTTTTAAACGGAGCCGATCTCACCGGCCACCCGCTTGAGCAGAGGCAAAGGCTGCTGGAGGAGATAGTGAAGCCCGCCCCCCTGCTCCACCTCTGCGAAAACTTTACAGAGGGGCAAGCCCTCTATCGGGAGATCGGGCTGGCGGGGTTGGAGGGAATCGTGGCCAAAAAGAGGGGGAGTCTCTACCGGAGCGGGAAAAGATCCGCCGACTGGTTAAAGATGAAACCCCGCCGCCGTCAGCTCTGTGTTGTCGGAGGGCTGAGTATGTCCGGGGGCACCGTCGGTTCCCTGCTGCTGGGGGCTTACCGCGGTGAAGAGCTGCTCTATATCGGGAAAGCGGGCGCCGGCCTGAAAGGGCAAGAGCTGCTGCAACTGCACCATTTCGCCTTGCAGGGTGCCTCTGCTACCTCCTTTTTCAGCAATCCCCCTCGGGAGCGCGCTCTCCTCTGGCTGAAACCGTCGCTGACGGTGCTAATTGAATTTGCCGAGTGGACCGGCACCTTGAAGATGCGCCATCCGGTGGTGCTCGGTTTCAGTGGGCGCTCACCGGAAGAGGCGGTTGTTTAAATGAACTTGAATAGATCAAAGGAACCGTCCCCATGATCCATGTGAGCAATCCGGAGCGCGAACTGTGGCCCGCCGACGGGCTGCTTAAAGATGATCTGATCCGTTACTACCTGGAAGCGGCGCCGTACCTGCTGCCGCATTTGCATAATCGGCCCCTGGTGGTGCAGCGCTTTCCCCGGGGGATTGAGCAGGAGGGGTTTTATCAGAAAAACGTTCCAGCAGGTGCCCCCGAGTGGTTGCAGCGCTGTTCGGTGGAACACGGAGGGGGGAAAATTGTCGAGTATCTGGTGGCCGATTCTCCTGAGGCGCTGCTCTGGCTGGGGAATCAGGCCTGTTTGGAGCTGCACCCCTGGCTTTCCCGCGCCGGCACCCTCGACAATCCCGATTTTGTGGTCTTTGATCTCGACCCCATGGAGCGGAGCACTTTCGCTCATATCTGCACCGCTGCTGTGGCTATCAGGGAGCTTTTGCGGGAACGGGGACTGCAATGTTACCCCAAACTCTCCGGGGCTACAGGGATGCAGCTCTACCTGCCCATAGAGCCGCGTTACAGCTACCGGCAGAGCCGTGATTTTGCAGAAGCGATCTGCCGCCGTGTCCACCGGGCCTACCCGGAGATCACTACGCTGGAGCGAAGAATAGAGCAGCGCGGCGGGAAGCTCTATCTGGATTATCTGCAGAACGGGCGGGGGAAGACGCTGGCCGCCCCTTACAGTCCCCGCCCTCTTCCCGGGGCGCCGGTCTCAGTGCCGCTGACCTGGGAGGAGGTGGCCGGTGAGGCGGTGAAGCGCGGGCAGTTCACTGTGAAAAATATGTTGGGTCGCCTTGAGGAGCGGGGAGATCTTTTTGCCCCTGTGCTGGAGCAGAGGCAGCTTCTGCCGGGTTAAGGGGTCGTGCGCGGCCTTCTTCTCCGCCGGGTCGGCTCCTTTGGCGAACAGAGCTGAGGGCGGGGCCGGGAGGGATATGATTTCTGAATAGAGTGATGATTATAAAAGTATCCTTGACAAGGGGCG
>JAAZIG010000094.1 GCA_012510325.1 Bacillota bacterium | reverse complement strand
GCCACGTCGGAGACACTCAATTTCACCTGCCGCTCACCATCCCCGGGCAAATTTTCATCCTTACCCATTATTCTACCACAAAAGTTATTTTTAAACTCGACGGTGAGAACTAGTGACGGCGGCGGCGGTAAGAAGCGGGGATGGAGAGTTCCTGGCGGTATTTAGCCACAGTGCGGCGGGAGATGGTCACCCCTTTTGCCTGCAATAGATCGGTCAGCTGCTGATCGCTGAGGGGATTTTGTGGACTTTCCTGCTCGATGAGCTCGCGGAGATAGCTTTTAATGCTGTGTGAAGAGTAGTCTTCACCATCCTCGCCGGCCAAACCGCTGGAAAAGAAAAAACTCAGGGGGAAAAGCCCGCGCGGTGTCTGCATATATTTATTCGCCGTGGCCCGGCTCACGGTCGACTCGTGGACCCCGATGGCCTCGGCAACATCCTTCAGCGTGAGCGGCTTCAGTTTTCTGATCCCGTGTTCCAGAAAGGGCTGCTGGATCTCCACGATCTGCTGCGCGACGCGGAAGAGAGTGAGACGGCGCTGCTCGATACTGCGCAAAAGCCACAGAGCCTTGTCGAGATTGCCCTTGACGTAGTTGGAAAGCTCCTTGTCGTCGTCTCCCTTTAGAAACAGCTGCTGGTAATACGTGCTGATCCGCAAAAGAGGGGTAAGACTGTCGTTTACCACCACGACATATCTGTCTTCAACCTTTTCCACATGGATATCGGGAACGATATAGCGCGTATCCTGGATGCCGCCAAAAAGGGAGCCGGGCTTCGGATTCAGCGTGCGGATAAAATCGACCGCCTCCTGCACCTCTCTGATGCTGCAGCCGAGCAGGTTGGCAATATGGCGGTAGCGCCCGTCGGCGGTGGCCGGAAGAAACCGTTTGACAATTTCAACAGCCAGCGGGGGAGGGTTCTCCAGACTGGACAGCTGTAGGAGAAGACATTCCTGAAGATTGCGGGAACCGATTCCGACGGGCTCCAGGCCCTGCACTATCCGGAGAGCGGCTCCCAGCTCTTCCGGAGAGACTCCGATGGCTGCGGCCAGCTCATCGGGATCGCTGCGCAGGTAGCCGTTGTGATCCAGATTGCCGATGAGGTAGGAGGCGATATTGTGCCGGCTGGAGGGCAGGGAGAGCAGCCGCAGCTGCCCGAGGAGATCCTCCACCATCGTCTCCGGGCTGTCGGCATAGCTGTCCATTGTGGGAAAATCGCCCCAATCACGTCCGCCGGGTTCGGGGGCGCCCCCCGCCGGCCCCTGATCCAGATCCCGGAAATAATCCTCCCAGGGGAACTCATCTTCGACATATTCCTCTTCCGGGGGCTCCTCTTCGCCGGCAGCCTCACTTTCGCACAGCTCCAGCACCGGATTTCTCAGGAGCTCTTCCTGAATATAGTTCTGCAGCTCCAGGTTAGAATACTGCAGCAGGGTAATGGCCAGTTTCAGCTCCGGCGTCATGATTAGCTGTCGGGTCTGCTCTATTTTTAACTGGTGATCAAGCTGCATGGTGCTCACTTCCCGGTAGTTTATTTCGACATCTTCCGCAGGATCCCCTGCTCCGCCAGACGGAGGGGACCCTTCAGGGATCTGCCGGCACCCCGCCCTGCCGGCCATATTGAGCGCTCTTCCCTGAAATATTTATATGCTTCGTTCTAGATATTCTGACCGGGGGGACCGCTT
The DNA here is from genome assembly GCA_012510325.1 of Bacillota bacterium. Taxonomy (GTDB): domain Bacteria; phylum Bacillota; class Dethiobacteria; order DTU022; family DTU022; genus JAAZPQ01. The sequence continues at coordinate 1,951 of JAAZIG010000094.1, read as the reverse complement.
TCCCGCTCCAGGGCCGTCAGCTTCCGAAAGCGGTGATTCACCGCCGACTTGCTCAGGGGCGGTTCGCAAAGCCGGCCCAGCTCTCTCATCGATGCTTCCGGATAGCGCCGCCGCATCACCGCGATCTCCCGCAGCGACGGCGGCAGCTCTTTCAGAGCGCCGCGCTGCTCCAGGCGATCGATCATCAGCAGCTGCTGCTGGGCTGATGCGACCACCTTCTCCAGATTGGCCGTATCGCAATTAACCTGGCGGTTGACCTGGTTGCGCATGCTCCGGAGCACCCGGGCGCTTTCCAGCTGCAGGACCGCGCTGTCAGCCTCAATGATTCTCAGGAAGTCGGCGATGGCCTCCGCTCTTTTCAGATAGAGATAGCTGCCGTCCCGGCGCTGCCTCAGCGAAGCGTTGATCGAAAATTCCGCCAGACAGTTCTGCAGCAGCCCGGCATCCTCCGGCGAACCGCAATTGATCTCCAGATGATAGCCGGGGCCGTCAAACCGGTTCAGCGAACCTCCGGCCAGAAAGGCCCCTCTGACAAAAGCCCGCCGGCAGCAGCGCCTTGGCGGCAGCAGGGCGGGGCCCCGGGCCAGGCGCCGCGGCAGAGCGCTGCTCTGCAAGCCGAGCGTTTGGAGAAGGGCACTGATATTTTTCTCCCCCGCCACCTCCACGAGGTAGCGCTTGATCCCCAGGCGGCGCACCTGTTTCTGCAGCACCTCCGGCGACGCCGCCCCGGCGGCCTTGAACAGGCGAAACAGATAGCGGGCCTGAGCCACGTGCTCCACCTCGACACTGAGGCTGTATTCGCCGCTGCGAATAGCGAGATAGCCCCGCAGCAGCAGCAGGGCCGTCAGTTCGGTGCGTTCGCAGCAGGACTCCCTCCGGGGATGGCGAATTAGCTCCAGTTTAACTTGCCGGGAAAACGACAATGGAAAGCCTCTCCTTTCAGCGGAACGCCGGTTGAGGTAAAAAATGAAGAAGGCCCGGGGTTAGACCTTATCCAGATCCCGGTGTTCGAGGTGAACCCGGTAGTTTTTATCCAGGATCCGGCCGAGCTCATCGGCCAGGGCTACAGAGCGGTGTTTCCCTCCGGTGCACCCGATGGCCGCCACCAGCTGAACCTTCCCTTCGCGAGCATAGTGGGGGATGGAGAATTCGAGGAGGTCGCGAAGTTTTTGAAAATACTTGTGCGTTAACGAGCGCTGCCAGAGATAATCTTTCACCCGGGAATCCTCTCCCGTTAAGGGACGGAGATGCTCGACATAATGCGGATTGGGCAAAAAACGCACATCGAAGACCAGATCGGCATCGAGGGGGATCCCGTATTTAAACCCGAAGCTCACCAGCAAAATGGGCATTCCCTTCTCCCGCTGCCCCGGTTCATAGATCTCCGATATTTTCTTCTTCAGATCCTGCGGCTTCAGGTCGGAGGTGTCGATGATCTTGTCGGCTTTGCCCCTGAGCTCACCGAGAGCAGCCCTCTCGGAACGGATTGCCTCGAGCAGGCCCATCCGGGAAAGGGGATGGCGCCGTCTGGTCTCTTTGTAGCGACGCAGCAGCACTTCATCTCTCGCTTCAAGAAAGATGATTTCATGATTGAGCTCGTTCTCCTCCAGCTCGCAGAGCGCTTCAAAGAGATGATCGAAAAAAGCGCCCCCGCGCATATCGCAGACCAGCGCTATTTTGTTGATTTTTCCCTCCGACTGGAGGCAGAGCTCGGCGAATTTGGGGATAAAGGTTGGCGGCAGGTTATCGACACAGAAATATCCAAGGTCTTCAAAGCAGTTGATCGCGTGGCTTTTACCGGCTCCGGAAAGACCGGTAATCAAAACGATCTGAATTGTATCCTGTTGCACCACCGCTGTTCACCCGTCTCTCTGGTTTTCCATTGAGCAGGCCGCCGGCGAATTTAGCCCGCTGCTCTGCTTTACAGGTAGCCTGCGGAGATATAATCTTC
>JAAZIG010000093.1 GCA_012510325.1 Bacillota bacterium | reverse complement strand
CGCCGCTGCGAATTCTGCGCTCCATGATCCGCTCAACTTCACGCTGCAGTTCCCGATCCAGGGTGAGAAGGACATTTTTAGCTGTTGATTCCGCTTCTCTTTCGCGGTAACCCAGCCCGGGGATGAGCCGCATCTTTCCGTCAACCACCGCGCCGATCGCTTGTTTGCGTCCCGGAGAGAGGGTGTGATCGAAGGAGAGCTCGATCCCTCCGGCGCCGGTTCCTGCGCTTTCCTTCATATAGCCGACCACATGCTCGGCGAGGCTCGCCGGGCCGTATCTTTCCCGGCGAAGGGCGGTGAGCAGCCCCGGGTAGGCGGCGGCCTGCTCCGACTGCCTCTCGCTCAAGGCGGCGCCGACCCAGAACGGCTGGACGCCGTGGGGCGGTGCGGCGAGCTGCTCGATCCCCGGCAAAAGGGAAAGGGCGCTGATGATCTCTTTTTCCCGGCCGCGGTACTGGGTGGGAAAAGCGAGCAGCCCCCGGTAGCTTCTGCTGTCCAAAAGGGAGAGGCCGCGGCGATCCTGGATGTCACCGCGCCCGTCGGGCAGGGCGACTGATTGAAAGCGCTGCTCCACCGCCCGGCGGGTGAGCAGATCGCTCCGCCACAACTGCAGATAGAGCAGCCTGATCCCCAAAAGAAGAAAGAGGCAGCTGAAGATCAGCAGCAGCCACAGCGCTCTTCTCTTGCAACTGTGCAGGCTCATATAAAAGCCCCCCGGTTAAGGATGCCACCGGGGGGCTTTATTATACATCTGTTCTCTTTTAAGGAAGAATCATGTTATCCCAGACTGCTTCCACTTTGCCCCCCAGGAAGTTGATCCGCACCGACTGGTCATCGTAGCATTCCACCAGATGGGAAGCGTAGGGGAAGTCGGCAAAATATTCGAAGGTCAGATCGACGGGGACCCAGCCGAGGTCGTCGAGATAAAATTCGGCCCAGCTGTGCCGGCAGCCCTGGAGCGGTCCCGATTTTAGAAGGGCCCGCTGGGGCCGGGTGTAACCGTTGACCACCCTCGCGGTAACCCCCAGTTCACGGCAGCGCTTGACAAATCCGTTGGCCAGGGTGCGGCAGTTGCCGCTGCCGGCATACTCCCGGTAGGCCTGCCGCGCTTTTTCAACCACTCCATTTGTCGAGGTCAGCGCGACGGGGCGAAGGGTAATCCGGTAGTCCACGATGAGCTGCTTCGTCTCACCGGGCGCCAGGCTGTCCAGGTAAAATGAGGCCAGCCTGCCTTTGCTTGAATCGATGGGATAATTGGTTTTAGGGGAGGCGTTGGTCTGGTACGGTGATCTGTTCTCAAGCAAAGGCAGATCGACCCATACATGCTCCGCTCTCTCGCTGCCGCTGTTGGTCAGCTGCAGGACAGTCCGGAAGGAAACCTGATGCGACGAACCCCAGCGAAAGGCGAGCGCTTCAGGTTGCGGCGGCTTTGTGGTCTGAGTTTCTTTGGGAGGTGCAGCTGTGGCCGCCGGGCGGTTTTCCGCAGCAGCCGGCGCCGCCGCAGGGGTTGTGCGAACCTTTTCCGCAGAGGGCTTTTCGCCGGTTTGGCTCTTTTCCGCCTTGGCGGCCGCCGGTTCTTTCTCTGCAGGGAGCGCTTCGCTGTCGGAAGCCGCTGCCGCTTCGGGCGGGGCACTCTCGCCCAAATCCTCTCCGAGAACGCCGGCGGTGGCCAGAGAAGCGACGAGGTTGAGCGGCGCCGAGGATTCGGCAGCAGGGGGCCCCTTGCCCGGCAGCGGCATTGACTGAACCCATTGTGAGTGCGGTGAGAGCGAGAGCAGAAAAACAGAGGTCAGCAGAAATATTGATTGGAACAGTTGTCTTAAGGTCATGAGAAAGTCCCTCCTTTTTTAGAGGGACCAACAAGGGTAAAACGTAAAAGATACCTGTTTCGGCAGCCTGTCAGTCATGGTTTAGGTTTAAACTTTAGACTCAAGGCTTTGCGTCCCTGCCTTTCGGCAGGTTTGCCCTTGTCGGTCAGGTAACCATATTTTACTTACCGCTTAATTAGTTCGACGTCGATTGCGATATTCCTTCTTGTTTTCTAATTATTTTTATTTTATTCCCACTTTCTTTTTATAGCGTTCATGTTCGGCATTGGTCCGGCTAAAATAGTGTTCGCCGGTGCCGTCGCCCTTGGAAACAAAATAGAAATAGTCGGTCTTTTCAGGGTAGAGCGCCGCCATGATGGAGCCCTCCCCCGGCGCGCCGACGGGGCCGGGCGGCAGCCCGGTATTGAGATAGGTGTTGTACGGCGAGGTGAGCTGTGTGTCCGCATGAGTGAGGTTCTCTTTCCGCACCGGGATGATATACTGCACCGTGGCGCAAGAGCCCAGCAGCCAGTCTTTTTCGAGGCGGTTGTGAAAAACCCCGGCGATGCGCTCCCTCTCGTGCTCCACCCTTGTTTCTCCTTCGACGATGGAGGCCAGCGTGAGCACTTCATGGAGGCTCAGGCCGAGCTCCGTGCAGCGCTGCCGCAAGGTATGGTCAAAGATGGCGTCAAAGCGCCGCAGCATCATCTCGATGATCTCTTCTTCGGAGGCGCCCTCGGCGATTTCATAGGTGTCCGGGAACAGGTACCCCTCGAGGATATATTTGATCTGGGTCTGGGCGGCGGCCTCCTTTAAAAAAGGGAACCGGGTCAGCAGATCCGCCGGGGGACGCGCCGCTTTCTCCAGAAAGAGCTGCCGGTCGATCAGGTGGACGGAGGCAAGGCGCTCCGCGATCTGCTCGATGGTATAGCCTTCGGGGACTGTAAACCAGGAGGTCTTTGCATCCACCTCCCCCGAAGCGATCTTTGCGGCAATCTGGGCAAGGCTCATCGACGGATTCAATTCGTAGGAGCCGGCCATGAATTTTTGTTCCAGCCCGTGCCGGCGGGCATAGATCTGAAAGAGCAGGGCGTGACGAATAAGCCCATTTTCAGCCAGCGTCGCGGAGATCTGGCCGGTGGTGGCGCCCGGCTCTATCTCGACGCAAACAGCGTCGGCGGCTGCCGTTGAAGCAACGGGGCGCAGCAGTTGTTTGACCCCGGCGACAGAGCCGGCCAGGCAGAGCATCAGGGCGAGAAGGAGCGCCCCGATGATTAGAGCATATCGTTTTGCAGGCACGAGAGCATCCCCCGTCAGTCTTTCTTTGCCGCGCTGCGGCTAGAGATAATCGTCGGAGCCTTCTTCGTCCATCGTCTTCAGCCTGTCTTCCCAGGCCAGAGCGACCTTCTCCCATTCCTTTTCATCGTCGACCTCAAAAAAGAGCTCTTCGCCGTCCTGTTCATCCGTTTCCACGCGAAAGATATAGGCGTCTTCCTCGAAATCCACTTCCGGCTCTGCTCCCTCTTCCCCACTTTCAAAGATCGGCAGCATGATCGCATAGCGCGTCTCATCGACCTCAAACAGATCGATTATCGCAAAATCATGTTCGTTTCCATAGTCGTCAGTGAGGGTGACCAAACTGTTTCGGCTTGCAATATTGTCCTCCATCCGGCACACGCTCCTTTTCGATGTTGCGGCGGCCCAGTGGCCTCCGCGGCTAACCGGAACTGCGGCTGAGGAATGTTTCGAGAATCAGAACGGCGGCCAGCATATCGCGGACCCCCTTCCGCTCTTTCCGCTTCACCCCGGCTCCGATGAGGGTTCTTTCAACTGCCTTGGTGGTTAAACGTTCATCGACAAACTCCACGGGGAGCCCGGTGTGTGCCTCGAGGGCACCGGTGAATTTTTCCACTCCGGCGACGGCCTCCCCCCGGCTGCCGTTCAGATGCAGCGGCAGCCCGGCGACGATCAGGGCGACGTCATGCTCCCGGCAGATCGCGCCCAGCCGTTCAAGAGCCTGCGCCCTGCTGCTGTACTCGATCACCGTCAGCCCCTGCGCAGTGAT
>JAAZIG010000092.1 GCA_012510325.1 Bacillota bacterium | reverse complement strand
GGTTATACGCCGCTGGGGATGGCGGCGCGGGCGATGCGGGACATGTGGCTGCTGACTTTTTCCGCCCACAGCGGGTCGGCGGCATAGTTTGGTCCGACAGCGGTGAGGGTTTCGCCGCGGTACATCCGGGAGCCGCGGCTGAGATAGCGGTTGCTCAGCAATCTGGCGGCGTAGTTGATGCACTGCTCCCGGGAGGAGAAGGAGAGAGCGTTGCTGTAGGGATCAGCTCCTCCCGCGCCGAGCCCGAAAAGGTTGTTTTTCTCCCGGGCCAGTTTCGATTTTCCTCCGGCGCTCTCGAGGTAGGCGATGGCTGAGAGAACCAGGCTGTTGACACCGTAGGTTTCTTCAGCCTTCACCAGGGCTTCGCCTGTTCCTTTGAGTCCGGCGGCGCCGAGCCTGCTCCAGGCCCGTTCATACTGCTTCGCCGTGAAATGGGAGCGGGTAAGCACCGGCATGGTTGCGCCGCGCAGATTGACCGCGTTCTGGTAGGTCTGGCGTTGGTTTAAGAGGATCGATTCGAGCTGGGTATTGCGCTGTTCCACTGTCTCAATTCGGTAAATAGCTTCGTTTAACTCCTGGAGCAGCTCGCGATTTTCGTCGTTAACTTCGGTCAACTCCTGGACGGTATCTTCGTACACTGTTTGCAGATTGTTGATCTGCCGGGTCAAACGTTCATATTTGTCCCGCTGCTCTTGATTCAGTTCGTAAAGATAGAGAAGGCCGCACAGGGCCATTATCGTGAATAGCAGATAGGCGGCCCAGCTAAAGCGTTGCATTTTCCCTAACCCCTTTTTCTGTATTTAAAAAGCTTAACCCCTTCAAATTTCCTTTAATTCTGCTTAAATCGGAAAAACCCTTCTTTTTGGTAGAAAGAGGATAGATTGGATCTGTATTCCTCCAGGAATCGCTCCCCCGGAAAAATTAGCGGCCGGGAAGCTCTTTTCTTCGTTCAGAAAGATATTTTGGTATAATAAGCGGTGAAAGGAGGCGGACAGATGGAACAGGCTTGTGCCGATCTTCCCTTCCGGGCCGATCTCATCGGTGCAGGGAAGAGCTATCTGACGATCACCTTCGGCTGTCAGGCCAATGAGTTTGATACCGAGGTCTTCGCGGGGATGCTCGAGAGCGCCGGCTACCGCCGCGCTGCGGGTCCCGGTGACGCCGATCTGATTTTGCTCAACACTTGCTCTGTCCGCCAGAAACCGGAGGACAAGGTTGCCGGAATGCTGGGCCGCTTGCGGAAGCTGAAGGAGGAGAGGGAGGGGCTTACGATCGTGGTGGCCGGCTGTATGGCTCAGCGCCCTTCTGCTGCCGCCGATCTGGCCCGGCGCTTTCCCTTTCTCGATCTCATTGTCGGCACCCACGCCCTGCCCCGCTTTCCGCAGCTGCTTGAGCAGGCCGGGCGGAGCCGCCGGCCGCTTATCGACATTGCCGCGGAAAATGAGGGCAGAGAGGGGCTGCCGGTCGTTCGCTCCAGCAGCTTCAAAGCCTGGCTGCCGGTGATCCACGGCTGCAATAATTTTTGCTCATACTGTATTGTGCCTCATGTGCGCGGCCGGGAGCGCAGCCGCCCCTTCGCGGAGATCGTTGAAGAGGCGCGCTCCCTGGAGGAGTCCGGCTATCTGGAGATCACCCTCCTCGGTCAGAACGTCAACTCTTATGGCCATGATCTGGCGGAAGGGGAAAGAGCGGATTTTGCCGCCCTGCTGGAGGCGCTGGATCGGCTCGAGGGGAAGGCCCGGATCCGCTTTATGACTTCTCATCCCAAAGATCTTTCCCCCCGCCTCATCGAGATGATGGGCCGGGGCAAGAAGATCTGCGAGCATCTGCACCTGCCGGCCCAGGCGGGAAGCAACCGCATCCTCGAGGGGATGAACCGCAGCTATACCCGCGAAAGATATCTGGGGCTGGTCGGCGCGCTGAAAAAAGAAGTTCCCGGGATCGCTCTGACCACCGATCTGATGGTCGGGTTTCCCGGCGAGACGGAGGCGGATTTCCAGGAAACTCTGGCGCTTCTCGACGAAGCCGAGTTTGACCATGCCTATACCTTTATCTATTCGCCGCGGCCGGGGACCAGGGCGGCGGAGATGGAGGAGCAGCTGAGTTTTGCCGAGAAAAATGAGCGTTTGCAGCGGCTGGCGAGCCGGCAGAACGAGATCAGCCTGCGCCTTAACCGCGCTCTTCTCGGTCAGACTTTCGAACTTTTAGTGGAGGGACGCAGCAAGAATAATCCGGAGATGTTCAGCGGACGCACCCGTACAAACAAGCTGGTTCATTTTGCGGCGGCGGAAGAGCTGAGCGGAAAGCTGGTGGCGGTGGAGATCACCGAAGCCTTTACCTGGTACCTGGCGGGGGAAAGAGTGTGATGCGGAAGGCCCAATGTTGCCGGATTTATGGGGTGGAAGGAGGGGCTTTGACGAAATGAAAGGGCCGAATAGACTGACGGGACCGCCCCCGCTTCGTCTTCAGCTGAGGCGGTGCGCCCTTCTGCTCCTGCTGGCGGCACTGCTGGCGGCGGTGCCGGGCTGCAGCGGCGGCGAGAGCCCCGAGACAGCGGTGGAACAGTTTTACGCTCTTTGGGGGGAGCAGGATTATACGGGCATGTATGCGCTCCTGGACAGCGCCTCCGGCAAGGCTTATTCCGCCGAAAGTTTCAGGGAGCGCTACTCCGGAATTGATGAGCTCATCGGTCTTACCGCAGTGGAGTTGAAAAAGGTGGAGAAAAGAGAAGGCGGCAGCGGAACCGCTTCCCTCTACCTCACTGCGGCGCTAGAGACATCCACTGTCGGGAGGATTCCCGTCTACTATACGGTGGAGCTGAGCCGGGCGGAGAAAGGGGCGCCTTGGCTGCTGCGGTGGCATCCCGGGCTGATCTTCCCCGAGCTCACCGACGGAAGGAAAGTTGATCTGAAGCGGGAGTTCCCCGAGCGGGGGCGGCTCACCGACCGGAACGGCGAGCTTTTGGCCGGTCCGGGGCGATTCACCGAGGTCGGCGCCGTCCCGGGAAATTACCGGGATGAAAACAATTTTGCCGGGGCGGTGGGGCGGATTGTGGGGCTTTCCCGGGAGGCCATTGTCGCCCGGCTGCATCAGCCCTGGGTCCGCGAAGGGGATTATGTTCCCCTCACAGTCCTTGCCCCGGGGAAGGAGAGCCTCGTGGAGGAGCTGCGCGCGATCTCCGGGGTGCTGCTCCGGGAGGTCGAGAGGCGCAGCTATCCCGCCGGGGAGGCGGGGGCTCATCTGACCGGTTACCTGGGGGAGATCACCGCCGAGGAGCTTGCCGAAAAAGAGGGCGCGGGCTACCGCGAGGGCGATCTGCTGGGAAAATTCGGCCTGGAGGCGGCGCTGGAGGAAAGGCTCGTCGGTAAGAGCGGCTGCACTCTGCGCATCCTGGAGGAAAACGGGAAGGAAGCGGCGCTCATCGCTACGCGGGAGCGCGAGCAGGGTGAAGAGATCGCTCTCACCATCGATCTGAAGCTGCAGCAGTGCGCTGCCGCGGCCCTGGGGGAGAAAAGGGGAGCGGTCGTCGCTCTCGATCCGCGCAACGGCGAGATCCTTGCTCTCTACAGCAACCCCGCTTTCGATCCGAACCGCTTCAGCAGCGGGCTGAGCGCCGCGGAGTGGCAGGAGCTGCAGGGGAATCCCGGGCGGCCCCTCCTGAACCGGGCTCTTTCGGGACTCTACCCGCCGGGATCCGCATTCAAGCCTTTTACCGCCGCTGCCGCCGTCGATGCGGGGGCGCTCGATCCGGCGAAAATCCAGGTGATCACCGGGGAAAAGTGGCAGCCGGGAAAATCCTGGGGTGATTACCATGTCCGCCGGGTGCGCACCGATGTGGAGCGGATGGATCTGAAGGCGGCGATGAAGTTTTCGGATAATATCTACTTTGCCCAGGCGGGACTGGCTCTGGGCCGGGAGAAATTCACCGGCTACGGCGATCGTTTCGGGTTTGACGAACAGCCCGATTTTCTGCTGCCGATGGCCCGTTCACTGCTGTCCCGGGAGGGGATCACCTCGGAAGTGCAGCTGGCCGACAGCAGCTTCGGTCAGGGCGAGGTGATGTTGACGCCCTTGCAGGCGGCCCTTCTTTACAGCGCCTTCGCCGGAGAGGGTTCCATTCCCCAGCCGCGGTTGCTTCTTGACGAGGAACCCGCCGTGTGGAAAAAGGAGGCGGTGAGCGCGGCGGCGGCAAAGGTGGTGCACCGCGCCCTCATCGAGGTGCTGCACGGGGAGGGCGCTGCCGCTGCGGCCGGTATTATCCCCGGTTTGCGGGTTGCCGGAAAGACCGGCACCGCCGAGACCGGCGCGGAGAAGGGCAATGTCTGCTGGTACGTGACCTACGGCCCTGCCGAGGCGCCGGAGCTGGTGGTGGCGGCGGTGATCGAGGAGGGCAGCTGGGCCTCGACGGAGGCCCTGCCGGTGGGGCGCGCCGTTCTTGAGTGTCATCTGCTTAATGGCCGCCGTTAAAAGAGAGAAAAGATTTCCTGAAGGGCCGCTCTTTCCCTTATTCGCGGAAGAGGCGGCGGGGAGGAGAGAGACTTTTGAGCGAGCTTACCCCGATGATGAAGCAATACCGCTCCCTTAAGGAGCAGCACCCGGACAAGATCATCTTTTTCCAGGTCGGGGATTTTTTCGAGATTTTCTTCGAGGACGCCGTTGTTGCCGCCCGGGCCATGGATGTGGTGTTGACCACCAGGGACAGCAACAAGAAGAATCCCATCCCCATGGCCGGGGTGCCGATTCATGCTGTCGATACATACCTGAACAAACTGCTCGGGCAGGGGTTCAAAGTGGCGCTTTGCGAGCAGGTCGAAGAGGTGGCGGCAGGAGGGGGGCTGGTGCGCCGGGAGATCACGCAGATCTTTACCCCGGGCACGGTCACCGATCCGCAGATGCTCGAGGAAAGCAGAAACAACTATCTGGCGGTCATCAGCGCTCTTCCCGGGGGTGGCGGCGGCTATTACGGGCTTGCTGCAGTCGATGTTTCCACCGGCGATTTTCGGATCAACGAGTGGTCCGGGGAGGAGGCCGCCGCTTCGCTCAACGATGAGCTGCTGCGGTTGCAGCCGGCGGAATCGCTCTACAGCTCCGCTGAAGCGGCCGCCAGGTTCCGCCCTGTTCTCGAGACGCTGGGGCCCCCCGGCACCGTTTTTGATTTTTCCGCCTCTCCCGACCGGGTCAGAGAGACGCTTACGGGGCAGTGGGGTGGGGAGCTCTGGGAGAGGCTCTCCCTCTCGCGCTATCCGGCGGCGGCGACGGCGGCGGCGGCGGCGCTGGACTATCTGAGGATGCTGCAGCACCCCGCCCGGGGCAAACATTTTCGCAACCTGGAGCTGGCGCTGCCCGAGGGGAGGATGGCCGTTGACGGGATCACCGCCCGCAACCTGGAGCTGACCCGGACAGTCCGCGAAGGAAAGCGGCAGGGAAGCCTGCTGGGACTGCTCGACCACTGCCTGACGGCGATGGGGCGAAGGCTGCTCTGCCGCTGGGTGGAGCAACCTTTGCTCGAGCGGAAGCTGATCGAGGAGAGGCAGGAGGCGGTGGAGGAGCTGCGCCAGAATCCGCTGCTCCGAAAAGAGCTGCGCACAGCTTTAAAGCCGCTTTTGGATCTGGAGCGCTTCTGCAGCCGCCTCTGCACCGGCCGGGTTGGCGCCCGCGATCTGAACGCCTTAAAAGAGACGCTGGCCGGGGTGGATCCCCTGGCCCGGCTGCTGGAGGGCTCCCTGGCCCCGCTGCTGCAGTCGCTGCGGCAGCTGCCCGACTTCTCGGCGCCCTCCGCCCGCATCGCCGCGGTGCTGACCGATGATCCGCCGGCGCAGCTGCGCGAAGGGGGGCTGATCCGCAAGGGTTGCAGCGAAGAGGTGGACCGTCTCCGGAGCATCACCCGCGACGGCCGCGGCTGGCTCGTCAAATTTGAGAAAGAGGAGCGCGACCGCACGGGGATCAGGTCGCTGCGGGTGGGCTACAACCGCAATTTCGGCTACTACATCGAGGTGACCCGGCCCAATCTGGAGCTGGTTCCGCCGGAATATCACCGCCGGCAGACCCTGGTCAACGCCGAGCGCTTCATCACCGAACCGCTCAAGGAGATGGAGGAGCAGATCACCGGGGCGCAGGAGCAGCTGGTCCGGCTGGAATATGAAATCTTTGAGGCTCTCCGCGAGGAGATCACCGCGGAGGTGCCCCGGCTGCAGGCGGCGGCGGGACAGCTGGCTCGCCTCGACTGCCTGCAGAGCTTCGCCGAGGCGGCGGAACGATACCGCTACTGCCGCCCCCGGTTTTCATCCGAGGGGCGTCTCCGGATCAGCCGGGGCCGCCACCCCGTGGTCGAAAGGATTCCGGGAGAGCGTTTTGTGGCCAACGATGTGCTGATGGATGAGCACGCCTCCACCCTGATCATTACCGGACCGAATATGGCCGGGAAGAGCACCTATATCCGCAGCGTCGCCCTGATCTGCCTGCTGGCCCAGATGGGCTCGTTCGTCCCGGCGGCGGAGGCGGAGCTGCCCGTGCTCGACCGGATTTTCGCCCGCATCGGCGCCAGTGACGACCTCAGCCGGGGCCTGAGCACCTTCATGGTGGAGATGAAGGAGACGGCGACAATCCTGAAAGAGGCCACGCCGCGCAGCCTGCTGGTGCTCGATGAGATCGGCCGCGGCACGAGCACTTACGACGGAATGAGCATCGCCCGCAGCGTGCTTGAATATATCAGCCGGCGCATCGGGGCGAAGACGCTTTTTTCAACGCACTATCACGAGCTGACCAATCTGGAGGCGGAGCTGCCGGGGGTGAAGAACTACACCATGGCGGTGCGGGAGAAGGGAAGCGAGGTTGTTTTTCTGCGCCGGGTGGTGGCGGGGCGCTCGGACAAGAGTTACGGGATCAACGTGGCCCGGCTGGCGGGGCTTCCACCGGAGCTGCTCCTGCGGGCCGAGGCGATCCTGGCCGAGCTGGAGACGGCGGCCTCAAAGGCGCCGGAGAGGCAGCTCAGCCTGATGCCGCTGGTTCCGGAAAAACCCCGCGAGGACGGCCGCGCCGGGGCTATTATGGGGGTTCTCGAGGAGCTGGACTTAAACCGGCTCACCCCCCTGGAGGCGCTGCAGCAGCTGTTTAGACTGCAGCAGCTTCTCTTTCAGGACGACGGGGAGAGCGGGAGCGGGGCCGGCAGGCAGGGAGACGGGTAGACGATGAACAGATTGAGCAAAGGGGCTTGAACAACAATTGTCCATGCAACCGATACAGGTTTTAGATCAGCAGACTGCAGAAAAGATCGCCGCCGGCGAGGTGATCGAGCACCCCGCTTCGGTGGTGAAGGAGCTGGTGGAGAACTCTTTGGATGCCGGGGCCGACCGGATCGAGATCAGCCTTCATGAGGGGGGCAAAAGGCGGATCAAGGTGGTCGACAACGGCAGCGGGATCGATCCGGCGGGGCTGGAGCTCGCTTTTTCCCGCTTCGCCACGAGCAAGCTGACGGTGCTGGGGGATCTGGAGAGCATTACCAGCCTCGGCTTTCGCGGCGAGGCCCTGCCGAGCATCGCCGCGGTCTCCCGGGTTACCCTGACGACTCGCCGGAGGGGCGATCTGGCAGCAAGCCGGCTCCGGCGGGAGGGCGGCGCAGGGGGACCGCCGGAGGAGGTGGGGGCGCCCGAGGGGACCGAGGTGATCGTCGAGGATCTTTTCTTCAACACCCCGGGGCGGCTCAAATTTCTCCGGGGGGCGCCGCGGGAGCAGGCCCGGATCAGCAGTTTGCTGACCGCTCTGGCGCTGGCGAGGCCCGACTGCGCTTTTACCCTGACCAACGAAAAAAGGACGGTTCTGCGCACCTCCGGGGACGGTTCGCTGCTCCATGCCATCGGCGCCCTTTACGGCAGCGAGGCTGCGGCGGCGATGATTCCGCTGGAGCGCCGTGATCCCGAAAGCGGGATCACGCTGAGCGGCTTTACCAGCGAGCCCCACTACAGCCGGGCTTCGCGGCGCTGGATCACCGTGGTGATCAACCGGCGCGCGGTGCGCTGCCCCCTGCTGGTGAGCGCCCTGGAGAGGGCTTACGGGGGGATGCTCGGTCGGGGGCGCCATCCGCTGGCGGTCCTGGCGCTGCAGGTTCCCCCGGCGCTTCTCGATGTGAACGTTCACCCGGCGAAGAGCGAAGTGCGCTTTGAACGGCCGGAGCGGTTCAACGAGCTGGTCTTCAGGGGGATCCGCTCCGC